>DAIPKY010000208.1:0-2812 GCA_036769505.1 Nitrososphaeraceae archaeon | reverse complement strand
GAAATATTAGGTTTTTCTTTCATAATTAAACTATCAAACTCTTCACCAAGTGATTCCTTAGGTTTCCTCATCTCATTTCCAATTCTTCTATCACAATTGTCAGCATCATTACTAACTATATTTTCCTCACTCTTGCCTTCTTCGTCTTCCAATACATTTGACATTTGTAACGATTTAATTCTGTTTAAATAAGCGTTAGATCTTTCCAAGTATATTTTATTTAATTTGTATTCAGGATAAATTTGTATTAATTTATTCAATGCTTCAATAGCTCGTTGATAAAATTGTATAGCCTTTAATCTTGAACCTTGTGAATCAAGCCTTATAGCTTCGGCGGCATATTTACTTGCACTATTTTCTAATTCCTGGGGAGCTAAAATCATAATTCTAGTCGATATTGTTTAGTTCATAATTGATTTTTAGTACTATGATGTAAATCTTATTTGTTCTAAAAACTAAAAAAAATATACCAATAAATTTTAACGTTTAACTATATGTTGGATTCACTTTCTCTTAAATTGATTATTGTTAAATTAAAGAAATACTTTGATAAAATCCATTTCTATAATTGACTAAAAATAAGATGAGATTTTATCTTGTTTAATTGGTTTTTTTATATGAGTGCTTTGCAATGATGTTCTCACTAAGTTAAGTATGTCTTTATCTTTTGTATCATCTACATATACTACATATATCAGAGACTGACTTTTTTCCTCTGTTTTTCTTATTACTCGTCCTATTCTCTGGATAAGTTGATGTATATTTTTCGTATTTGAAACTATTATTGCTATACTTACAGACGGTATATCGAATCCTATCTCCAAGGTATGTACTGAGAGCAATACAAAGTAATTTTTCCCCCATGAATCTAAAATGTCTAGTCTTTGTTTTGTCTTTACTTTATTATGTATAACTTCTGAGGGAATTTTATTTTTCTTTAGAATTTCACTTATGTTATTTATGGATTCTATTGTTTCACTAAATATCATAATTTTTTCTTTTGGATGATTTTTAACTATATTTACAGACTCATTTAATTTTGAGTTAGTTTCATTAAGCAATTTTTTTCTTTTATGTACACTTGCAAACCATAATTTTGCTAATCGGGCTCTTTGTCCCCCTGTTTTTAATAACTTTGAAACTACTAAAGGATTTGATACTTTAAGTTTTAATGAAATCTCTTTAATTGTGCTCGTTGTCTGCTCGTATATTCTTCGTTCTTCTAAATTCATTTTCACTGGTCTTAGTATAACCTGAGGTTCACTTAATCTTCCATCATTCACAGCTTCTTTTATCATATATTTTTTTACTGGAGGAATTAACTTCATTATCTTTGAATATCTTGGATCATTTTCATCAATTGTTGCCGTCAAACCCAGTATTAATTTATCATAATTATCATATAACACATCAAAAATTTTGCTTAATCTTTTGGCAGTTTCACTAACCATGTGCATTTCATCAAGTATAATCATATCTGATTCCCTTAGTAGATCAAAATTTTTTATAATACTCTGATAGGTACTAAAGGTAATTTCTTTAATATCCTTCTTTTCTCCATAGTACACTCCAATCTTTTCTTTTTTTATACCGTATTTTATTAGTCGTTGGATATTCTGTTCTATTAATACAATTCGAGGAACCAAAAAAAGAATTTTAAAGACCATTAATGGATTCTGTTCTCTAATTAGAGAAGCCATTTTCCGTGCACATTCAAAAGCTATTTCCGTTTTACCTGTACCTGTACTATAAATAATAGAACCTTTGCCTTTCTTATTTATCCATTCATCTACTGCATCTCTCTGATCTTTTTTTAATTCAAATGGAAATTTTAGAAGTATTATTTCAGACAAGAATAATAAATTAATTAAGAAGTTATTAATAATTTACTTACTTTACTAATTTTATAATGTTTATAAGCAGTCAAAAAATAATGGTATTAAGATTCTAAATTCATATAAATAATTGAATATTCTTCATAATTATTGTAAATGAAAGTTTTTGTTTTAGAATTAAAACAAGATGATCCAACTAAATGTACTGCAGCAAAGTTGGTCAAGTTTAATTTAATTCAATCAAGCAGATTTATACCGAACAATACCATAGTTTTAAATCCATTATCTAAAATTGCATTATCTAAAACTGACAATGGTATCGCTAACTCTATCTGTGCTATCGATTGTTCATGGAATTATTTTGATGCGACAATAAAAAAATTCAAAATTCTTAAAAAAAGAATTAATCGACGTCTTCCATTACTTCTAGCAGGAAATCCTGTCAATTATGCAAAGTTAGGAAAATTAACTACTGCTGAAGCTATAGCAGGCTCGTTATTTATACTAGGTTTTCAGTCAAATGCAGAAAAATTATTAAATAAATTCAAATGGGGACATACTTTTTTAGATTTGAATGTTGAGCTATTAGAACTATACAAAAACCAAGAAGACCCTAATGAAATTCTTAAAATCGAAAGAGATTATTTTCCAAATCTATATTAGTTTATATTGTATTATATAATTTTGTGAGCTAGCGTACGAGTGACTCGAAAGAGAGGAAACTCCTCCCTCATAGCAGGCACTCAAATTAGCGATAATTAGCTGGAGACAGCTGGCAACGTAACAGAAAAGTATCTAGAGGACTTATCGTAATAAGTCTATGATGGCTTTTAACCTGAGATTGTCTTTCCTAGAATGAAACTGACGACCTGAGTGGAGCAAGGCCAAAAAGAGCAACATATCCCTGCACTAGCTCAGGTTGGCCGCTAAGCGAAATCTCGTATAAAACAGAAGGAGGGTTATTGCTAGCACACACT
>DAIPKY010000207.1:0-2812 GCA_036769505.1 Nitrososphaeraceae archaeon | reverse complement strand
GGCAATATTCTTATTCCTAAATCCGTCAGACCTATAATTGATTATACTGAAACAAATCTAGGTAGTAAAAAAGAAGCGAAAAAACAATATAGATATAAGAATTTACATATCAGAGAATATGAGAATTATTATAGCGTACATATGGATAGAATCGATCCAAGAATCGATCCCCTTGGACATCTCTTAAAAGATGCTCCAGAATACCTTACATACTGGATAATGGCTAGTACTATTGGTCTAAAAGTAGGTACAACATTTTATAAAAAAAGAAAAGAAAAAGATAATGGTAATCAATTAAAAGCATTGCCATTAGGAATTATTACGGGTATTTTAGCTGGAACTACAACATATATGACTACATATCGTTTGCATAATTTTATTAGAAAAGCAAAATTAAGAAAATAAAAATTTTTGATTATTGTTTAACTATTTATTTCTGAAATGACAAATAATAATACCTCAACAATTAAATTAATAAAAATTATAATAAAATTATTACCAATAATAATAAATTTTAAGAGAGACAGAAAAGAATGGGTAAAACGTGAAGGAAAAAATGTCGATGAAAATAAATATAGAAAACACGCACAACAGGCCTTAAAAATTTTTATTCAACTGGGACCATCGTATATAAAATTAGGTCAATGGCTATCATCTCGTTCGGATATATTACCGCAACCATATTTAGAAGTATTTGCTACCTTACAAGATGATGTTCCTGTAGAATCTTTTGAAAAAGTAAAAAAAATAATTGAGGAGGAATTAGGAAATTTGGAAGAAAAGTTTGACTATTTTAATAAAGAGGCTTTTTCTGGTGCTAGTTTAGGACAAGTATATCATGCAAAGTATAATGGAAAAGAGGTAGTGGTAAAGATTTCAAGACCAGGAATTGAAAGAACTGTAGAAGAAGATATTTCAATAATAAAAAAATTGATCCCTTTATCTACTCGATTTATAGATCCTAATTTGAGGTTTTCAGTTGAAGGAATGTTTTCTCAATTTACTGAAACTATTTATGAAGAAATGGATTACATCAAAGAAGCAGAGAATCTATTAGCAATTAAGAAAAACTTAGCTAAGGAGAAAAAAATTATAATCCCTAACGTAATACTTGATAGAACTTCTAAACATATTATAACTACTGAATATGAACCCGGAATAAAGATCACAGATGTAGAAACATTAGATAAAAAAGGTATTGATAGACAAAAATTAGTAATATTAATACACCATATTTTTTTTAAGATGCTATTACGTAATAATATTTTTCATTCAGACCCTCATCCAGGAAATATAGCTGTCAAAGACGATGGTTCAATAATTCTATACGATTTTGGAATGGTTGGAAGACTTGATAATGAAACTAGATTAATGTTGGTTAGACTTTATCTAGGTTTGATTGATAAAGATCCTGTAAGAACTGTTGATGTATTATATCAACTTGGAACATTAGATTATACTACTAATAGAAATATTATTGAGAAAGCTATTGAATTAAGTATTAGATCGATGCATGGAAAACACGTAGATAAAATGGAAGTGAAATCTTTAATGGATTTATCAAATAAGACCTTAAGTAAATTTCCATTTAGACTACCCAAAAATTTAGCATTATATATGAGGATGACCTCAATTGTGGAAGGGATTTATCATCAACATAAAATAAGATTCCAATTTGTAAAAGTTCTATCCAATTTATTCGAACAGGAGGGACTAATCAATGATGCATATATTGAAGAGATAAAATATTCTGTTCAGAAATTTATGAAAAATATAGAAGCATCAGTAAATTTATCTCAAACTATAAAAACATATATAGATAATCAAGAAACAAATATCAAAAAAACTGACAAGCTTTATACATTTTTAGGTAAGAGTATTTTTGCCTCTGCATTATTTGTAGGATCTGCGTTTTTATTTTCATACAGTCCTATAATTTCATCTGTAGGTTTTATCTGTTCAATAATATTATTTGCTTTTAGTATTCTAAAAAAATAATAATAATAATAATTTTTTATCAATAATAATTTTTCAATGTTATTATTGAAAGAGTGATTAGAGCAATAACTCAACAAGATTTTCTTTATAATCCTCTTGATTTTTATTTTAGATGATTATATAATGAATGGGCCATGGATATTTTTTTATTTTTTTCCGTATTTAGTATTTTATCCCTTCCCGAATCAACGTCTTCAGAATTTATTGTTCAAGATTTTGCTGTTATAATGATTATTGCTGCTATAATGTTAGTTGTAACTCATAAATTTAAACAATCCATGGTTATTGGTTATCTAATAGCAGGAATGATTATAGGCCCTTTTACTCCACCTTTTACTTTAATTCACGATATAGAAACTGTAAACATATTTGCTGAATTAGGTATAATAATGCTTCTCTTTGTAATTGGTATAGAATTTCCTATAGCAAAACTCAAACAAATAGGTAAAATTTCAATAATAGTTGGATTAACAGAGTCAATTGGAACTATGATTATAGTTTTTTTTGTTGCTCAAAGATTAGGATTTACTACATTTGACTCAATGTTTCTAGGATTAGCCATGTCTATTACTAGTACTGTGGTAACTATCAAGGTATTGGAAGAATTAGGAAAAATAAAAGAACGCTCATCGATATTAATATTAGGAGTTTTAATAGTCGAAGATATTGTGGCTGTATCCGTTTTAGCCATATTGCAATCCATAGCAGTTGCAGCAGGTACTGAAGAGATTGCAATTATTCCTATATCAATATCTATAGCTATAGCACTAGTTTTTATTGGAAGTATACTTATACTTGGATCAAAATTTTTACC
>DAIPKY010000012.1:3592-25587 GCA_036769505.1 Nitrososphaeraceae archaeon | reverse complement strand
ATAAAACCAATAATTGAGGGGAAATTTCAATAATTTGTAAAGTATCTATTTAAATTAGTAGAGTAGATGCTTCTACTTTATTTGGAAAATAGAAGTCTTTTTTCTGGTTCGTATTTTTCGACCAATTCAGATATTGGAAATCTTCTTCCTCCAACCATTTTTATATCAATATTTATGGATTTTTCTTTTATTTCTATAATATTATATGTATCCTCAAATATACCTCTATATCTCCAAGAAGATGATGTTCCTGCATAAGCAATTTTTAAATTTCCTAAATTCCATAACCATGGTCTATGTTTATGTCCACATAAGACTAGTGAAACACTATTTTCAGTTAAAATTCTTAAAGCATCTCCAGAATCTAAAATACCTACCAAATTAGTAAATCCTGTATCAGGTATAGCTATTAAATGATGATGCATTGCGACAATTTTTATAACGTTATTGTCATAGGTTTTTAATACCTCATTTATCCAAAGATTTTGGCTATCACCTACTTCTCCTTCATCTCGATCCGGCAAGGCAGTATCTAAAGAAAGAATAACAACATTTTCCTTTTCTGATTTGAATTCATATACTTGTTTTGATGATGAAGGAAAATAATTTTGAAAAAGTAGATATCCGGTATGACGATAATCATGGTTGCCTGGAAAGATTATTAAATTCGGACATGTAAATTTTTTAATTTCATCTGACGCTTTTTTAAATTGAAAAATTAGACCCTCATCTGTCAAATCTCCAGAGATAATTATTGCATCTGGGTTAAGTTCATTTATTTCCTCTACCAGTGTATTGAATGCTTCTTGTTTGAATAATCCTCCTACATGTAAATCCGATATTTGAACGAATTTCATCAAAATTATCAAGTGCTTCTAGTATTTATAAGGCAATGTCCATTTAGGTTTACTATAAATCTTTAATAATGAAATAAAAAGTTTAAAAATCAATAACCATGTAATATTAATCCATTTAATAATACATAGTGTGTAGTAATAGATTTTGAAGCATTAGTTTGCTATTACACTATGTCTCCTTAAAGATTCTAGAACAAATGTAGTACGACAATGAACAGTAATATGAATGAAAAGAGGTCCTTTAGCATTTAGTAGATACTCAAGATGACGTGTATATATTAGAACTTTTTTATTACTAGACAAAATTAATTCTTATCTATGGCTAATGTAGATAGATCTTTTATTTAGCCTATGAAATTCAAGTCAATTGACACCAACTCCCTTTTATAGATAATCTGTAGATTGACAAACTCCAATTATGAATGGTTTAATGAGCTAAGTTTGTATTGTTCAAATTTACAATTCGAAATAATTGATTTATTTTTGTATAAGAATATTCGTTCGTATATAGATAAATCTTTATTTTTAAATAATTTAAATTTCCTTATAGGCCTAATTTGTTACTTTATAAAAATGATTTATCATAGCAGAAGAATCACTTATTTTACTGATGAATTTTACTTTAGTAATAGATTATACAATCACAACATATATATAAATAGATAACTATATTGTGGACACATGTTAAGTAAAAGTGATCAACCTAAGTGGGTTTTTGCTGCTCAAATAGGAATAGGAATACTAGCAATTATCTTATCTATACTCATTTTAATTAATCCAATAATATCAATAATATCTCTAATAGTTCTTGTTTCTGTTCTTTTATTAATAGTAGGAATTGAAAAAGTTATAGCAGGTATATTTGTAAAAAATAGGGCACGCTTTTCAAATTTAGGACTAGGTATACTGGTAATTATATTAGCTATAATAGTAATGGCATTTCCTGTCGGAACTAGTGTTTTTGTAGTTATATTAGTTGCAGTTGCATTACTATTTGATGGTATTTCACGAATTGTACATGGTATTAGACATAAAAACCAAAGCAAACTGGATAGAGCTTTTACTATAGGTGTTGGTGCATTGGAGATTGCTCTTTCGATACTTATATTGGCATCACCCGCATTTGGATTTGGATTGGTTGCATCGATCATAGCAATAGCGCTTTTAATAACAGGTGTACAAATTTTAGTAGCTGGATTGACAGGTAGAAGAATGTCTATACCTCTACCAGGTGATGATGATAATAGCAAAAACAGTAACAGACAATAACTATCAACTCAAATCATCGTCACTTTTATTCAATTTTGAAGAAATACTTGTTTCTAAAAATTTAATGATCATCTTAAGAACTTAAATTAAGATTTTTGTATTATTGTTTCTCTTCAGATATAAAATCTAGAATAATAATTAATGTATAAACTAATTTTGATAACTAAAGCCAATTGGATTGAATGAGAATAGTCTAATTTCTTTCTTGCAAAGTATAAACTGGAATGTTCTGATATAAATCTTTGATAATAATTCGTCTAAAGCGTTTTGAACAGTCCTTATAGGCAATGGTAGGTTAAATTAGGCTTTAATTCAAAACCTCATCTTTGAGCTTCGAGGACGTAACAAATTCTGTTGCTATTTCCGCGATTAACTCTGTCAGAATTTCAAATAATAATTCAGATTGTTAAAATTCAAGTAATGCTTCAAAAATAAAAGTGTGAGGAGTTTAGTTTAAGGTAAGTGTTAGTATAAAAATTCTATTTAATCAGTCTCATGAAATTATTAATATAAGATGTGAAATAATTCCTCAGTGTGCTTCAGAGAGTAGATGATATAAATATTACAATTTTGATTGATAATATAACTGATAGACTATTACCAAGTTTATCTTTAGTAAAACGACTCCCAATGATAAGCAATAAAAGATTTAACAAGCCTCCTATTGCAGAACATGGTTTTTCAGCATTAGTAGAGATATCATATACATATAAAAATGAAAAGTTCAAACACAAGTTTCTTTTTGATACTGGTACAAGTAAAAATGGTATAATTTATAATTCCGATATTTTGAATATAAATTTTAAAGATATTGAAACAATAATTCTGAGTCATGGACATTTCGATCACTTCTCCGGTCTAATAAGTGCCCTAAAGAAAATCAATAGACCTATTGAAATTGTTGCCCATGCAGATGCATTTCTCAAACGATGGATTGTATTTTCCGATGGCAGAAAAGCTAGAATGGACATACTGAATGAAGAAAATATTAGAGAATTTGGCGGAATAATAATAAAAAATAACGGTATAAATTATCTACCAAGACCAAAATTAAAAATTGCTAACCATAATAAAGATAACAATAGATTCAATAAAAAAAATAAACGAGTTTTGATAACAGGAGAAATACCAAGAATTACAAATTTCGAAAAGGGTTTTCCATTACAATACAAAGAAGGAAAAGATGAAAATCATCTTATTGCAGATCCCTTTGTTAAGGATGATCAAGCCTTAGTAATGTTATTAAAAAATAAAGGTTTAGTTATCTTAACTGGCTGTGGTCATGCAGGAATAATAAATACGATAAATTATGCTAGAAAAATTACAGGAATTAAAAAAGTTTATGCAATTATTGGAGGATTTCATTTATCCGGAGAAGAATATGAAGATTCTATCCCTTTGACAATTACTGAACTGTTGAGGATTGATTCAGAATATATAATTCCATGTCACTGCACTGGTTGGAAAGCTTCGAATGAGATAATCAAAGCAATGCCACAAAAATATATACAAACAAGTGTAGGATCCACTTTTTGTTTTAATTAAAATATTGATATTAGCTATTTCGAAAATAATCAGATTCAATCTATATTATAAAATAGATAATAATTTATCTTTACTATAGTAAATTACTATTAATTTGATATTATTTTATTGAAATATATTAACTCATTGTTGGATTATGGATTATGTAATAAAAAGAGCCATTTGAAATTATCCATACATTCATTCCACTTAACTATAAAATATTTTTTTAATCTATTAATCAGGATCACTTCTAATAAAAAAATAAATTTCATTTTGATATAAGTATAGTTTTCTTGAACAATCGATTTATTTAATTAAGTTAGGATCAAGAATATTTGTAACCTATCGATGAGAATAATTAAATATAAAATACTTAAATTGCTGTTGCAAAGTAACATTTTTTGAACATAATAATTGAAATTTCTAAATTACAAAATAATTTAAATCTAAATTATTGTAATCATTCTGAATAATGATGATTTAAATTGCTTGATAATAATAAAAATAAAAACTAACATATAGAATAAATCTTCTCCTATAATAATAATGGAATCAACATCTATCGAAAAACTACAAAGGCTCATTGACAATAAATATAAGATCGAAAAGATACAGCCTATAATTTTTGGTTCAGATGCTGAAATTAATATCATCACATTAACCTTAGTTTCAGAAGATGGAAAAAAGGAAAGTATTCGTGCATATGGTGAAGAATCTCACCAACTAAGAGAATATATTCGAAAAAATGCACTCTATCAGAATACAGTGATATAATAATAACAAAAAATAAACCAATTAAATATAAAATATAACAGTAAATATTTTGACTAATTATTCTAGAAATAATAATATATTACTTTTTATTCAATTTACAAGATTTTCCTTATTGATAGTTAAATATTTTATTCTATCTTTTGATTCTACAATATAATTTTAATCTATATTCAGATTAAATAACAGATAGTTCTATAAGCTTTTATGTATAATACTAATTGTTAGAATAATACTATAATTTCTTCACCATAAGCCAAAGGAAAAGGTTTTTTGAGATTGGTTGAAAGCTTTATTCTGATGGTGGAATTGATGCTTTAGAAGACATGTTCTTTACATTAAATAATCGAATTGAAAAGGAGATAAATACAGATGCTAATAAGTACAATGTATACAAAGTTATTTTAATTTATTTTGTTCAATAATCCAATAATAAATAGGTACCCGATATTGAGAGAGAAATTATCTTCATCAATTTATTTTACTGTTCTTGTTTTTATAAAAGAAAATATTTTTTTTGATAAAATATCTATTTGTTTTTGAAATCCTAAAAAAAAGAAAGTGACTGAAACACCAAGCAATATACCAGCAACTATATCGAGGGGATAATGTAGCCCCAGATATATTCGGGAAAAAATTACTAATATTGCTTCTATGACTAACAATAAAGATATTATTTTGCGTCTTAAGTTACCACGATATAAACATGCAACTCCAGTTGCACCAGCAGAAACTATCAATGCATGACCTGAAGGATATGATTTGTTAGATTCTTCTAAGAGGTACATATTGTTAGCTAACTCTGGTCTCTCTCTATCTATTATATTCTTAATTTCTCCACCTATCAGTACTAAACTTATGATAGCTAACCCAGTTATAATCGCAGTTTTTCTTCCGACTACACCTCCTAATAGAAACAGTGCAATTAAGACAGGACCCCAGAGATACTCTCTTCCATAAAAAGTTACATAGACCATAAATTCATGTAAATAATTATTTAAGGAATTTTCGGAAAATAACGCTTTTGTAGCATTATCTAATATTATTAAGGGATGATCTTCCTTAAAATTTATTGAGAGCAAGAATACCGTCAGCAGTAAAAAAGATATAAAAAGGATAAAACATGCGATAAAGTAAATACTAATCATATATAATAACACTTCAAGAGGTTTTTATTATTTTAATTTATCATCATTTTAGCACATCTAGAAGTGATATCATTTAATTTAAAAAACCAAAGTGATAGAAAATTTTTTAACTTTAATATTTATTTTAATGGTTCGCTATATCTATTTCTTACTAAATTGCAGAGATCCTGTATAAAATTGAATGTTGATTTTACTAAGGCATTTCCTGTAATTCATATCTTGATAACTAACAAGTAGTTATAATATAAAAATAATCTCTCAGAACATAAAATAAAATAAAGTTGATATTGATTACTATATAATATGACAATATTACAGGATGACGTATATGAAATAACATCAATATTATGCAAGACTTTTGAAATACCAGGTATTGAGAGAAATTATGATGATTCATTTGGTAAAATTGGAAAAATTCTTTATCGTTATGGAATAAACCATAATCCAAAAGAATTACGGATTGTATTTACTTTAGGTATGCAAGAATTTTTCGAGTCTATTCCTAAAGAAGAGTGGAAATTAAATGATCCATCTTTTGTTAAGAATTCTGAAAAATATGCTATTGAAAAATTTAAAGAATGGTTTATAGAACAGGTAACATAATATAATTTTTCGCTCAATCATAAGCCATTAATACATGGACTTTTGAAATTTGCCATTTTATGAATTTTTAGTTTATGAAAATAAACAATAGATTCTCAATATATAATAATTATTAAAGAAATAATCTTTTCGAATATATAGTAATTATAAATTAAAAAACTTTATAATATGTTCAATTGATCCTCAAAATATACTTAATATAATTTTTATATAACATGTTATACACTAAAAAATATGAGTCATTTAAATGGTAAAACAGATAGTAATCAAGATAGCCAAGGTGGCCAAACTACTCAGTGGGCAGACTTAATTGGTACACTTTTTGATCGATTGACAGGTAAAGAGGCAGTAATAACATATGAATTTGATAATCTTATAGTAGACATACCAAAAGCTGCTGGTCCAGGTGGAAAAGAACTAGGGTCTGCTAAATGGACAATAAATGGAAAATTAATAATAAAAGCTGAAGCACATTCTCAAAATAAATATTAACGGATGATTTTTCATTGCCAGATTGGGATAACATAGTAAAATCAAAAAAAAATGTACGCTCAAAAGACAATAATCCAATTGGAAATGTAATTGCTAACTATAAAGATCATATACTTGTTGTAGATGATATAAATAATCATACATATAAGATTCCTAAATCATATGTAGAAAATTACGATGGATCTGAATTATATTTAAGTATTAATCATCAAGATTTAAAAATATTAGATGAAGAGTTTCACAAATCTAATGAGCCAAAATCTATTAATGATGTCTTTATGGACGTATTTGTTAAAGGATTAAGTTATATGAGTGGAACTATCAAAATAGCAATTAAAAATAATGATTCTTTAAGAATAGAAGCTGAAGATAAAAATATAAAATTACATCTAATAGATCCATCAATTTTTGATATTCCTCTAGATACCGTAAAAGACAATAAGTTTGATTTTTTAAATTATATTAAAGAAGCTAAAGAATTTGCTCATAAACTTTCAGAAAATGAATTGACTTTGTTTATACTTAATAAAAACGATGAAAATGCAATTACATTAGGAAAAAATGCAAATCCTTCTTTCTCTAAATTAATTACAAGAAGTGATGATATTCAGATTAATAGTGTAAGAAAATCCATTAAACTAGCATCTGATATCAATAAAGACGAAGAAAATAATCGTTGATTGGATGCCATAATAGATATACTATTCTACTAAAAGTGAAACAATATTAAATCTTAAATGCAGCATCAATATGTAGTAATAAATAATAATAATATTATTATTATCATCGCAATGAAATTTTGTCTTGAGATTTGGGGGACAAACTATGAAAAAATTAAAGATACCTGTATATTTGCTGAAAAAAATGGATATGATGGATTTTTTTATGGTGAATCATTAACAAATATTGACCTAGACTGTTGGACTGTATTATCATCATTAATAAATATTACAAGTACAATAAAAATTGGACCTGTAATAACATATCTATTTCCAGAATATCGTAGCATTGCCTTATTGGCTAAACAGGCAATAACATTTCAAACTTTATCCAACGGAAGATTGGAATTTAGAACAGGAGCTGGGGCAACATTACAATATTCTGTACAATGGTGGTATCCGTATGGAATTGAGTATCTTAAAACCACTAGCAGAGTAGAACTATTAGATGAAGGATTATATGTTTTGACTATGCTTTGGAATAAAGAATTATCGTTTGTTAAATTTAAAGGAAAATTTTTTAAATTAAATGATGCAAGTATAAAAATTCCTCATATAGAAATTGACAAGATTCCTATCACAGTTGCTGCCAAGAAAAAAAAGACTATGGCAATTGCAGCCAACTATGCGGATATATGGGAATCTTCTTATATATCGCCTATAGAATTTTTAAAATTAAACAATGAATTTACTCATCTTATTGGCAAAGATACAAATCGAAAAATTGAAAAATCAATAGAGTTAGATGTTATAATTGCTGAATCAGATACTGATCTCAAATATAAAGAAAAAATATTTGCATTAGAAAGAGGTCCAAATATACTGCATCAAATAAAAAAACATGGATTAATAGGAAAACCCACTGACATAGCAGAAAGAATTAATGAATACCGAAAAGCTGGCGTAACTCAATTCTTGCTTTCCTTTCAAGATCCATTTGACAAAAATTCACTAGGTTCATTTAATGATGTGATGAAAGCAATTAAGTGAGATTTAAATTATTTACCTCATTCAATCACAAAAAATTGAATTGCATATAGTGTTTCTACAAGACAACAATTGCTAATAATTTTATTGTCATGATTCGATATGCAATGGTTATATAATTTATAAAACAAACAAGTTCATGTTTACATCAATAAATAAACTACCAAATCCTCTCCCTGAAAGTGATGGACCTAATCCCAAAGCAGCACAAGCTTTACAGGAAGGTCTTGGGGGACAATTTGGAGAAATGAGAACTATGATGCAATACTTGTTTCAGAATATAAATTTTAGAGGAGACGCAAAACCATATCAAGATCTTTTGAGATCAATTGCAACAGAAGAAATGGGTCATGTAGAATTAATTTCTAATACAATAAATGTCTTATTAGAAGGATCATCTACATCAGCAGATCCTAATGAACTCCCACTTGCTGTTGCACTTGAATCACCAAATATACATCATTTTCTAGTTGCTGGACAAAGTTGTAGACCAGTAGATGCTGCAGGAAATCCATGGTCTGCAACTTATGTATATGATAGTGGTAATTTAGTCTTAAATATGATTTATAATTTAATGTTAGAGGCAACAGGTAGACTTCAAAAATGTAGATTGTATGAGATGAGTAACGATAAAGCATACAGGGCAACTGTTTCCTATTTAATTGTAAGAGATTTGGCTCATGAAAAAGTTTTTGCCAAAGCTTTAGAAACATTGGGAGTAGATTGGAACAAAACATTACCTGTTCCAAAGGTTGATACTTCAAAAATGCCAGAGGTAAGAGAATTGGAAGAACTGAATTTGCATAATCTGCAATGGACAATGACAAATGAACAGTCTGGCTTGTCATTAATATTTAATGGAGAATCTCCCTTTAAAGATGGTCAACTTGAAACATTGGATGGACTTCCTGAAGGAGGACCAATACCAAATCTACCAGAGGCAGTACAAGAATTTTCTCCAGGACTGGATGAAGAATTAAAATCGAAATTTCAAAATCTGAAGAATAAAATATAAAAAATATTATTTTCTTCATCTTTTGATTTTGTTCTTCTTTCATCATCATTTTTTTTTATTTCATTATTGTGATTAAAGCCTAATTTTAAATTCAAAAATTGATGATGAAATGATCCTATAAATCTAATATTTAATGACATATCAATCAAATCTTGCTTTATCTACAGAAGTGATGACATAATATGTGTCTACATTAGAGATTTTCTTCTAGTTTATATTTGAAAATTAATTTGATATCATGTCAAATTAGTAATTTATAAGATTAATTTGGAATTGAGTATATATCAGCTAATCATTACTTTATTTTTTCTAGAATTTTTTTGCTACAGCTATTAAAAAAAATAAAATAAAGATAGATTAAACAGTCTTGTATTGAGTCGGATCATGTGGTCTTAGCTTATCCCATATCAATCCAAATGTGATTCCCAAAATAATCCAAAAGATACTCATTGTAAACATGCTAGCTATTCTAAATCCATTTACAAGATCCATTGGGGCCGTTATCTCATCTGGATTTGGAGGAACAACTAGGAAGGCTCCTATCATTATTATTGTATAAATAATAGAAACTATAATTAGTTTTAATGATGAATTTATTTTCATCCTCTTATAAATTATTGACAATGCTAACGCACTTGTACCTGATATCAAAATAAACGAGATAAACAAATATTGTCTATAGGATATTGTATCAGGATCTCCTACTGTAGGAGGATTGGCAGGGTATTTGATAGCCGGAATCAAGAAAATAACTAACCATATAACTCCTGATAATATTATTGCCTTTTTCAGATTATTGGAACCTGGTAGAATTTTTCTACCAAAAGCAAATACTATTCCTAACAAAGATCCAAATGCCATACCTAATACAGTACCAGCTGCTACTTCTCCACTTTTTTGCCAGAAGCGATAGTTATTATGTTCCTCAGGATTTACTTTCTCGTTAGCATTTGCTGTATGTTGTATTTCTATTTCTATTGCACTATCTAAATAAGGTTCTACTATTGCTAGGTTTATAAGTCCAAAAATTGTTCCGGCTATTGCACCGGAGATAAGAGTAACTACGAGAAAAGATAAGCTATCCATACAGATCACAAAAGAAAGAGAAATCTAATGACATGGAAATCCTGCGGCATGTCTCATATCATGAGAGAATTCATGAACCCAAAGATCGTTGTATGCTTGTTCTCCTTGAACAAGACTAAAAAGCTGACCCTGATCATATCCTACAATAAATAAACCAAATGCTAATATGAATATTAATAATCCTACAGCAGCTTTAGGAACGTTAGTCTCCGAGATTTCTATCTGTTTTAAAAAAGACATATTATTGAATCATAATGAAATCACTAATATATAACAGTTGTCTAAAATATCCAACCTAAATAGCTAAACCATGAATACATTTACATATCACATATCATATTATTAATATAAATTAACTGATGAATACTTATTTTAAATTATTAGAAAAAGTTTATCATCAGAATATTACCTCTAGACAACTCTCATTTGGTATAGGACATATTTTCAAAGCTTTACAACTTGCAAAACTTAATGGACATATTAGTAGAGATTTACTTAAAAAAGAACTTTCACTAGGAGAAGGATCCATTAAAACATTAGTTAAACATTTGAAGACTACAAATATGATAATGACTAGTAATGCTGGGACAATTTTAACAGATACTGGAGAAAGAATAATTTCACAAATCTTAGTACATATTCCGAAGGAAACAATTATTCCAAAAAGCTCTATAACAGTTGGGAAATTCAATTATGTAGTTTTAGTAAAAAATATTGCTCATTCAATACGTTCTGGAATAGAACAACGAGATATAGCTATTAAATCTGGCGCCATGGGTGCTACAACATTAATATTCAAAGATGGGAAATTTCTAATATCTGGAACGAATTTTAATGCATTAGTTGATGAGTTATATGTACAAAAAATGTTAATAGAAAATCTGCATCCTAATAACAATGATGTGATAATAATTGGAAGTGATAATCAGAATAAACAACATGCAGAAATAGCAGCAAAAAATGCTGCACTTTTTACTCTTATGAATAATCTTAAATATTAATTCTTATGTGATAGTTATTTGTTGTATATATCTACATTATATCAATTTTATTTTGACTTTTTAATATTATCAGAATATTTATAAAAATTTATGATATTAGACCATCGTGTTTAATACGATTTGACTTTTGTCATAATAGTTAATTTTATTGTGTTATTATTAACTTGAAAAATTAAATTCAGCCAAAAAAGACTACTAGATGATACTCAAACTGATGATTAGTTGTTATAAATGTTTTATAAATTGAATTTCTTTAATTCTTATCCACTTTTCATCCTACAGTATTGAAAATTTTTAAATTAAAGTAGTACACTATCTTTTTACTAATAGACATTGACTTCAGAAATGAAAACAAAAAACACTAAACCCAAATCAGAACGAAAAGTAAATATTAAAAAAAAGAAGGAGCAAAAAAAAGAAGTTGACAATATAAATACAAAAATATTAAACAGAATAATAGGAAGTAATTTAACTAAAGAAAATGAAAATAGAAATGTTGAACTTGTTGATTTACAAACCTTATTTTCCCAAAGACAAGATCGCCTATGGAAAGCATTAGAAGAACGATATCAATATAATAGTTCAGTTAAACGAGGACAAGAATTTCTTCTTAATCATGTTAATTCAAAAGTAGAACTTGTTATTATGTATATAGATTTAGTAGGGTCAACTAAAATGAGCATGACATTACCTGTAGAACAATTGGTAACAATAATTAGAGCTTTTACTCATGAGATATCATCAGTTGTAGAAAGTTATAATGGTTATGTTTTAAAATATGTTGGTGATGCAATAATTTCTTTTTTTCCTTGTGGTTTTAATAAATACCTTATATCTGATAAGTCAGTCCAATGTGCAAAATCAATGATCAATGTTATTAAAAATGGTATTAATCCAATATTAACTAAGCATGATTATCCGGAACTATCGGTTAAAATAGGAATAGATGAAGGAGAAGACGTTGTCGTTCAATATGGTTATGATAAAAGCTCCTTAATTGATATACTAGGATATAGTATGAATGTTGCAGCCAAGATAACTTCTTTAACTTCAGCAAACAAAATATCAGTAGGAAATGCAGTCTATAAATTATTACATCCTACTATGCAATCAAAATTTGAAGTATTATCTATTGATCAAGGCTGGAAATACGTTGACCGTGAAACAGGAGAACTTTATAAAGTCTTTACAATGAAGTGAATATTTTGTTTTTTGAGCATAAAATAGTATTATTATTCTTGCTAGCAAATTTTTAATTTTGTACCTAAATAGTGTAATTTTAATTACTAAATAGGATTTAGCTAGAATATCATAGGCCAAATGCAATATTAATTGGATACTAATAAAGAATTATGTAGGATTATGTTTATCAATAGTATTTATTTTATGGACAGTAGTTACTTCCATCTTTTAATACCATACAATCCTCTTCCATATTCACTTCTGTAGAATCAAGAAGAGTATTATTTGGATTACTGATATTTGTATCATTTCCTATAATAGCACTATTATCATCATCTCCTATTTCTTTTTCAAAATCTTGAAGTGTCTCAGGACCTGACTCTGTACTATTTGCAGTCTGTGCAACAACAAAATTATTTCCATTAGTATATCCTACAAAGAGGAAAGAAAATAGAGCACTGCTTAGTAATACTACTACTACCACATTGGTCATTTTTATCATTACCAATACTATAGAAGGTTATTATAAAAATTTTTCTAACTTCTATCTCTTAATTATATGCTAATAAATCAATTATACATGCTATAAAGATTTCAACATACAAAATGGTTTATTTTTATTAGATGATACTCAAAATTATACAATAAATTATAATATTTCATGTGAATAAATGAGAGAAGCGTTATACTTTGAAAATATTTAACTTTGATATTTAGCTTATAATATAAATAATATAATTCTAAGGATACGATCAAAATAGAGACGAATTAGGGTCTTAATTTTATATGACCTTTATATGAATCAATTAAGAATAATCAAAGTTTAATAATATTTTTAACTTTTTGATTGAACGTAGGTTTATAATTTCATAATATTTCATAAGATTAAAATTTGCTTTTCTATTATATAATTTTAGAAGTTGAAATTTAATTTACTCAAGGCTATTAAAAATACACACAGACATCCAATTAATATTACATTACATTGTATTGGATTACCACTCTATATTATTGGAATTTATATTGTAATACTTTACTTTATGGATCAGAATAAACCTCTATTAGATGGTATTATTTTATGGATGAGCGCAATTAGTTTATTTATAATTGGTCATAAAATAGAAGGAAATTTAAGAGTAATGACATTAGTTATTATCTATAAATATTTGAGATCCCTTCTGCGGTATTAGAACCAAAATTTTATGCATTAAAAGTACCTTTTTTTGAACAAATTGTTAAAATTATATGATGTATTGTATGTATTTTGCCATTACAATAAGGCAATAGTATATACGATTTGATAAAAGGGTAGACTATAATACTAATAACATTACCATAATGTAATATAATTTTGATTACTTTAATTATTTCTTATTTATAATAGTAAAAATCATTTTAATTATGATTATAATGATAATATTAAAATTTTTTTAATTATCTTACAAACCCTTTTTTTTCAAAGAATCCTTCTTTAACCCAATTTTCAAATTCTTTATCTGACCTTTTTTTTCTGGCTTCATTGATGGATTTAGCATCATCTCCTACTACATATCTTATTTCGGGATTATCTGAGGTTACTGCCTCTAAAATAACATCAGCTACTTTTTTCGTAGGAGAAGCATATTGTAAAATTGGCAAAAATGCATCAAATATTTTCTGTGCAATTGGCTGATATGGAGATTTTGGATCCATGAGGGAATTTTTAGACATTTTTGTATTTTCATAAAAATTTGATTTTATTACACCTGGTTCTATCAAAATTACCCTAATACCAAAATCTTCTAGTTCATACCTAATAGATTCAGAAAATCCTTCTACTGCAAATTTACTACTTACATATGCTGAATTCAATGGAATAGCCATTTTTCCAACTATTGAACTTAAATTCACTATAATCCCCATTCTTTGTTTTCTCATTATGGGTAAAACTTCTTTTGTTACTCTAATTAAACCAAAAAAATTAGTTTCGAACTGTTCCTTAAATTCTTCAATTGAGAGATCTTCAACAGCTCCAGCAATATTGTTACCAGCATTGTTAATTAAAACATCAATTCTATTGGTTTCTTGAACTATTTCAGTTATTGCATTCTTTATTGAATTATCATCAGTGACGTCGAGTTTAATGACTTTAAGATCTACATTTCCTTTTTCAGCTATTTCTTTTAATTTATTGCCTTTATCGGTATTTCTCATAGTAGCATACGTTTTAAAGCCATTGTTAGCTAATAAAATTGAAGTTTCATAGCCTATACCGGAAGAGCAACCAGTAATTATTGCAACTTGTTTCAATTTTTTTCCTCTTATATAATTTGAATTTAATATATAATCGATAAACTTTTCGTTAATTTATTGTTTTTTACTCTTTTGTATTAGAAGAAATTTATTTAATCAAATAAGTAAAGTTGATTTTAATTCCTTTTGCTTGATTTCAATCGAAAGACACAATAAGTCTTATTCTATCTCTAACTAGACCAGTTATTATTTTATTCTTATATTAAGGAAGAGATATATTAATAACAAGTTTATAAAAAATATAATAATGAATTAAATTTGTTAAATGTATAAGTTAAAAAAAAGAGGTAGAGAGAGACACCACCATCCACCTATTAAATTTCAATTTAATTCTTATTTTATAGGAACATATATTCAATTCTACTTTAGACTCTCAAGAACTTCTTTATCAAATTTATTAATTTTACTATAATAGTTATATCTTAAATAAGTATAACCAATTGTAACAATACTACCTATAACTAAGAGAGAAAATCCTAAAGTATTTTCGAAATTTAAAAGCTTTACCAACAATATGATAAATACTAAAGATAATATTCCTGTTACAATAATTTTTAATTTTAAATATTTTACATATTGTTTCATATCAATTATATTGTTCAACTATTTATTTATACTAGTGGCAAGGAGTTTCATAGTGCTAACATTCAATTAATCGAATCTAAAAGGAATTTTAAAGTCAGACAACAAAATTAAAATTCAAAATTTTCAATCTTAATATCACTTTAATCTTCTTATTTACTGCTGTTAAATAGCAAATGAAAGTAGTTAGAATAATTAAAATATTGACATATGACAAATATTTAATTTATTTATATAATAACCATATTAGCACTATAATTAATCTTAGGCACTAAAAATAAATAAAAGACTTGCTAATTTATAATTTATATGGTATATATTAGAATAAAACAAGTAAAAAATATTGGTTATGCTTATCTTGTTGAAAGTAAATGGAACAAAGAAAAACAAACCTCTCAACAAATTATAAAACAGTATTTAGGTCCAGCATCTCAAATAACTATTAATAAAATTCCCAAAGAATATAGAAATAAGTCAAGTATCATAAAATTTTTAGCAAAACGTAATCTTGATTTTTCAAAATCTACGATACTAAATGAATCATTACAAGAGAATTTAATAGAAAAGTTGAAACGCTATGAGATAAATGAACTAATAAAAATATATCACCATTATACAAAATCCGTCTATACATTATTAGACTTTTATGAAAAAATCCTTATACCTGTATTATATAAGGTAGGGGATCAATGGGAAAAAGGAGAAATAGATGTAGCAACAGAACATGTATGTAGTAATGCAGTAAATACTCTAATTGATTTAATTAATCAAAACAATATAAAAAAAATTTCGAAAAGTTATAGAGATACGAAATCAATAGTATTATGTACTCCAGAAGGAGAGCTTCACAGTATAGGTTGTAAAATAATTGAATCTCTATTATTGGAACAAGGATATGAAGTTTATAATATTACTTCACCTCTTCCAACAAATTCTCTTGCATCTTTTTTGGATAATACCAATCCAGGTATAGTTCTCATATCTGTCACTCTCCAAGAAAATATCAATTCTGCTATTAGACTAGTAAAAGAAATTCGTAAATCTTTTCAGATATCTGTAATGGTAGGTGGTAATGCAATAAAATCTGCATCAAAATCTCAGGTTCAGCTATTACAAAAATATGATAAAGTTTATCTTGACCTAGAAAATCTTACTGATATAATAACTAATATCAAGGTAGTTTTATTTAAAAAAAAATGATACATTATATTTTCATGAACTTTTAAAACAATTTTTTATCTGGTTTGATTGTAAATAAATGTTAGAACTGAAATATTTTATAACTATTAATTTACCCCATTGTTATTTTCATTATGGAAGTATTGTAATTTTACCGATATAATTAATAGGTGTAAGAAAAATTTATATATTGTCATAGCTATTACATTTTGTAAGGTAAACAATATGTGGAAAGAACAGATTGATTTTAGAAAAATATTTGATGAGATAGATAAAGAAGAATTTTCAAGAACAAAAGAAATGATAAGCAGAATGTTTAGTACCATCCTTGAAGGAGATACGCAACCATTGGGAAGTAATTTACCCTATTATTATGGATATCAGATCAATGTAGGGCCTAATGGTAAACCTCATGTTAGAGAATTTGGAAATATTAGACCTACAAGGATAGGATTAATAGAACAAAGTGAAATTAGGAAGCCATTAGTTGATACAAATTTTAATGAAAAAGAGAATACATATGTAGTTACAGCTGAAATGCCAGGAGTAACTAAGGAAGATATCAAAGTAAGTGTTTCACAACAAACTGTTACAATAAAAGCAGATCGTGGAGGGAAAAAATATCTTGCTGAAATTCCATTAGATGTAGAATTGTATGATGCTTCCACCAAAGCAACATATACAAATGGCATAGTAGAAATAAAAATAAAAGCAAAGGATCAACCAAAGCTCAAATCTAAAGAGATAAAGGTTGAATAAAAACCTGATTTTTTATTTTTTATGTTTAATAGCATAATATGTATGAGGTGATTTGAAAAATGAATAATTATCCTAATTCTGGTAATAACAAATTTACATTAAAAGTTGCAGAAACCTTTTCTAAATTTGTAGGACGAGGGATTGCACTTATTGATCCAAGAATTATTGAAGAATATAATCTTAGAACAGGTGATGTTTTGGAGCTTACTCAGGAGAGTACATCTAAAAAAAGTTATGTTTTACTTTGGTCCAGTAATCCAAATGATTATGGTAAGGGATTGATTAGAATTGATGGCTACACAAGAGAAAACATTTCAGTTGGAATAGATGATCAAGTAAATGTACAAAAGGTCAATGTTGAAAAAGCCGAGGAAATTAAAATGTCTCCAATTGAAGATCTTAACATAGTTGGATTAGAAGACTATTTGTCAGAGAAATTAGATGGAAGAGTTGTTTCCAAAGATGATGTAATACTCTTTAATATAATGGGGAAACGTATAGGTTTCATAATAGTATCTACAAAACCACAAAATCGAGCATTATTGATAAATTCAGATACTAAATTCAAAATTGGGTCTAAATCTAGTATTTCTGTTCAAGACAAAAAGATTGATCGAATTACATATGAGGATATAGGAGGAATCAAAAACGAAGTACAAAAAGTAAGAGAAATGATTGAACTTCCATTAAGGCATCCCGAGCTTTTTGATAAAATTGGAATAGAGGCACCAAAAGGTGTACTATTACATGGACCTCCAGGTACAGGTAAGACCTTACTTGCAAAAGCAGTTGCTAATGAGACAAACGCTAATTTCTATTCTATTGGCGGACCAGAAATAATGAGCAAATTTTATGGAGAAAGCGAAGAAAAGTTAAGAGAGATATTCTTACAGGCACAAGAAAAGGCTCCTAGTATAATATTTATAGATGAAATTGATTCTATAGCACCAAAAAGGGATGAAGTATCTGGTGATGTTGAGAAAAGAATTGTATCTCAGCTTTTGACTTTAATGGACGGAATCAAAACAAGAGGGAAAGTTGTCGTAATTGCGGCTACGAATAGACCGAATGCAATTGATCCTGCATTGAGGCGACCAGGAAGGTTTGACAGAGAAATAGAAATTGGTATCCCAGACGAAGAGGGGCGTTATGACATTCTTCAAATTCATAGTAGAGGAATGCCATTGGAACAAGACATAGACCTCGAATCTTATGCCAAAGTTACTCATGGATTTGTCGGTGCCGACTTGGAAATGGTGGCAAAAGAAGCTGCAATGAGATCTTTACGTAGAATTATACCTGAAATAAATTTAAAAGAATCAAAAATTCCCATAGATATACTAAATAAAATAAAAATAACTAACCAAGATTTTGATGATGCCTTAAAAGAGGTTCATCCATCTGCAATGAGGGAAGTTTTAGTACAAAAACCAAATATAGAATGGAAAGATATTGGAGGTCTATATAATGTTAAAGAAGAATTAAAGGAAGCAATAGAATGGCCACTTAAACATGCCGATCTCTTTAACAAAGCATCAATAAAACCTCCAAAGGGAATATTATTATACGGACCTCCCGGAACTGGAAAGACACTATTAGCTAAAGCCGTTGCATCAACCTCTGAATCAAATTTTATTAGTATAAAAGGTCCAGAGCTGTTATCAAAATGGGTAGGAGAATCTGAAAAAGGCATCCGCGAAATATTTAGAAAAGCTAGACAGGCAGCACCTTGCGTAATATTTTTTGATGAAATAGACGCGATCGCTCCAAGAAGATCAGGATCTGATGGAGGAGATTCTCATGTAACTGAAAGATTAGTTAGCCAAATGTTAACTGAGATAGATGGATTAGAGGATCTCAAAGGAGTAGTGATAATCGGTGCAACTAATAGGCCCGATATTATTGACGAAGCTTTGCTAAGACCCGGAAGATTTGATCGCCTTTTAGAAATACCAATACCTGATAATAATACTAGAAAACAAATTTTGCAAATACATCTAAAAAAGAAACCATTAGCTTCTGATGTAGATATTGATAAACTAGTAGGTTTAACCGACAGCTTCACTGGTGCAGAGATAGAAGCTTTAGTTAATGCTGCAGCTATTGCAGCAGTAAAAGAGCATGTTATAGCGAAAGAACAAAAAGAAATAAACAATGATCAAAAAATAGATACTAATATAAAAGATACATCTAAAATTAATGAAAAGAAAGAGAACAAATTAAAAGAAGAAGAACTAGAAATATCTATGAAACATTTCGAAAGCTCCTTTAGCAAAATTGCAAAGAAAAATAAACAATCAGCTCTACCTAGAATTAGTAGCATAGCGTAATTCTCTAAATTAATAAATTTTTTTTGTGTCTGTGCTTTCACCATTTTCTAATTAATAACTTATTGCTGACTAACTGATATTATTATTTAATCTAAATTAAGCAAAAAAAAAGAGAAAATCATCAATTTCTTTGTTGATTTGTATATATTAGTTCTTCAACATTCAGAATAAATTATTGGTATGATTATATCCATAGATATATTTTATATTAAAAATATAAAATCAAATAGTTTCAAGTTATCGGTTTAAATATTTAATAGTTTCATCTTTTCTATGCTCAAAGAGTTGTCTTAATATTATAGTAAAAAATATTGAACCAATTTTTCCAAAAATTCCATATGGTAAACTAAATTCGACTTTATCGATAATTTCTGTTTTATTATTGTTGATTCTTTTAAATTTATGCGTATGTTTCCATTTGATAAAAGGTCCTTCTGACATTTCATCTATATATTCATATTGTTGAAAAAAAGTTATTTTTGAATGCCAGATTCTCTCCATAATTATTATTTTAGCTGAAATAATCGTTTCTTGACCAAGGATAATTTTTTGATTTGTAGTATTAATTATTTTCAAATTTAACTTTTTTGGAGTAATAATTTCTAAATGTCTAATATCAGTATAAAATTTCCATACTTTTTCAATATCCTCATTTATTATAAATTTATGTATGAATTTACTCAAGCAAAAAATATATACAGATAATCTAATTCAAATGTTGTCATAGATGTTGATTATTTATTCAATATTAGCTTTATATTGAATTGGCGAAAACTTGTTTTTATCTTGTCTAAGAATATTTTGGTCATTCAAAATATTGGATGTGAACATTTAGGTAATCTTGCTAAGCTGTTTGAATTAGATGGATTTAGTGTAACAATATTAAACTCTCAGAATCATTCCATTCCTACAGATCTCATCTCTTATTCAGGTATTATTATATTGGGAGGACCTATGTCGGTTTATGATAATTATGAGTACTTGAAAAATGAACAAAAATTAATTAAAAAAGCAGTAGATATGAATATACCTACATTGGGAATATGTCTTGGTTCTCAATTAATTGCAGAAGCAATGGGTGGAAAAGTTTATCCAGGCAACTTAAAAGAGATAGGTTGGTATGATATTGAAATTACTGAAAATGGAAGTAGAGATATATTTAATGGAGTTACAACTTTGAAAAATACAGTTTTTCAATGGCATGGAGATACGTTTGAGCTTCCTCCATCTGCAATCATTTTAGCTAAATCTAATACATATGTACAAGCTTTTCGTATAAAGACTGCAATAGGAATCCAATTTCATATTGAAGTAAATGAATCTATGATCAATGAATGGATAAGAGTTTACTCAAAAGAAGCATCTGATTTGAATTTAGACAGATCTAATATCATGTCTCACCACCAAAAAAAACAGATTTTAAATCTTTTGATATTATGTAAACTACTATATAATAATTTTAAGAAAATGATCCATTATTATGATGATAAATATAACCACGATCAAGAATATTGAAACCAACAATTTCATGTTTATTCATTTATCCCTCTCCTATACGCCTTCTTTTCTCTTCTTCTTTTTCTTTAAATAACTTCAAGCATCTAATAAACTTGGGTTATCTTTCATAATGCCAACCAATTTTTCAATTTTCTTAATGCTTTCTGGATGCAGATGATGATGTTCCAAGCCTTCTGCATCTTTATTAGCAATTTGTTCGTCAACTCCAATTAATTTAAAGAATTCAGCTAACAGTCCATGGCGATTCCTTATTCCAATCGCTATTGAAATTCCTTTATCAGAAATAACGTTTTGGCCAATTCCAACCTCTATAATAACTATAAAGAAAACCAAGAGAAAGGAAAATGCAAATAAATGAATTTTATTATATAGTAAATATATTTTCATTACTAAATAAATATTATCCTAGGTTAACTTTGACAGAAAATTCGCTGATATATTAACAAATTTATTTATTCATAGAAAAAGAAGAGAAAAAAAGGAGGAAAAGGAAGAGAAAATTCTAGTTCTGTGTTTGATTTGTTACCGGAGCTTCCGGTCTGCTCTTCAAAGTAATTTCTTTATCTAGAATCTCTCCATCTCTATATACTGAGAATGTTGCATTATCATTAACAGCCTTGTTTAATTCTAAATATGATATCAAATCTTCCATCTTGAGTATTGGTTTACCATCTAAGG
>DAIPKY010000012.1:0-3492 GCA_036769505.1 Nitrososphaeraceae archaeon | reverse complement strand
AATTCTAAATATGATATCAAATCTTCCATCTTGAGTATTGGTTTACCATCTAAGGCTGTAATAATATCTCCTCCTCTCTTTTCACCATATTGATTGATATTACTTCCATTCAATCCCGCTAAATCTGCAGAGCTGTTTTTAACTATTGTATCTATGATAACACCTTTTACAGTCCTATCCACTTTTTCCCTCTTGGCAATGTCTGCAGTTAACGTATTTCCAGTTACACCAAGCCAGGGATGAGTATAATTTTTCTCTTCCATCAATACAGGAATTATTTTCAATACAGTATTGGAGGGAACAGCCAAACCTATTCCGCCAGGAAAAATACCTGCTGTATTAACTCCTATAACTTCTCCTTTCATATTTAATAGTGGGCCTCCCGAATTACCAGGATTGATTAAAGCATCAGTTTGAATAGCATTAGGTATTGAAAACCCTCTTTCGTCTACAGATAAAAGTCTACCTATCTGACTAACAATTCCTGTTGTCATTGAACTCTCTAACCCAAAGGGATTACCTATTGCTACTACTTGATCACCAACCCTAAGCTTAGATGAGTTTCCAACTACTAATGATTTAGGTATGGTAGTTGTATTTTCATTAATCTTTATAACTGCTAAATCACTAAAAGCATCTGTTCCAGTTACGTTAGCTGTATACCTATCTCCATTAATAAAAGTTACATCAACGACTTTTGCATTTTCTACAACATGATTATTAGTAACAATATATCCTTTATCATTATAAATAAATCCAGAACCTAATGATGTAGTATTCTCCTTATCCGGCCCGAAAGGGTTAGCAGGAGGCATCGTTTTTGTTACTTGAACTATTGAATTTTCTACCAGCTCAAACAGATCATTTAAGGATAGATCCTTGTTGATGTTGTTATTATTATTGTTGTTGTTGTTGTTGTTAGATGTTTCGTTCAAATTTTGTGCATTGGCTACTCCAAAAAACGTACCACTGGCTAAAAATACTAGCATTAAAACAATAGTAGTACTGCTATATCTATTGATTATGACTTTTGACATCTGAAACATTAAAGTATTTTTGTTATTTCTATATGTTTCTTTTAAGTTTGATTATACAAAGTTATTTAATTGTATTATTTTTGTTTTACTGTTTTAGCTGACTATCGTTTCATTTATTTAGATATCTTTGGTATTTTCTCGTAATTAAGCAAAATATCACTCCTCCTTGTATTATCTATATTTATCTTTTTGTTTTAAATTGCTGTTATTAGTTATACTTATTAGTTATATGGGGGCAAAGAATATTTGTAAATATGTATAATAAGAATTTTAAATTCTTAGATTATTCAAAGTTAGTAGAGATATCATTATTTATTTTAATTGTTTCCACATTAGGGTCTTTTATGCAAATTTCTGGGGCGAGTTGGGATATAACTTCTCATCTTTTAAATCAGCCAGATTCATTTTTTACTCCATCACATGCTATGCTTTATACTGGAATAGGATTAATATCAATTTCTGCGGGAGTGGGTTCTTATATATTAAGAAGAAGAAAGAAAAAAATTAAACAATACAACTCTATTTCGCTTTCTTTTAAATTATTAATAATAGGTTCATTTTTGTCATTGATTGCAGGTCCATTGGATTATTTATGGCATCAAAGTTTTGGACTTGATGGTCTGCTTAGTCCCACACATATTACCTTGGCTACAGGAATGCTAATTAATTCTGTTGCAGTTTTTATAGGGTTATATGGAGTAATGAATAATATTTCACATTGGAAAAAATTAGCTAAAATTTTTCTTATCCCTTGTCTCTGTTCATTGTGGTTTACATCCATATGGTATGTCTTTATATTTGTTTTACCATTTTCCGAATCTGATTTTTTTAATTTTAATTTAGATACATATAGCGCAACTTTGATAGCAAGTATTTTTCTTCCTCTCATTAACTCTATTATGTTTCTGTGCTCATCAAAAGTATTTAATAATACTTTTGGCTATGCATCTATAATAGTTTCTTTATTGGTATTGGTAAATACTCTTTCAACTATTATTCCAACTGGAGATCTACTCTCTCCTATTATTCCTTGGTATTTTGTTAGTATTTTAGGAGCCTCTATCCTCGCAGATATATTATTAAATTCAAACTTTATTAGAATTAATACAAAACAGTTTAGAAATAATAAATTGATAGCAAGTTCTATAATTGGATCAATTTTTTATTTTTTTAATTATCCCATGATCATATGGACTTATGGAACCTTTCTACATACTGAGTTAGGATCTTTAAATGCAGTATTACCAACGTTTCTAAATACTATTGTAACTGTAACTTTGATTACAGTACCTGTTGGGGGAGTTATGGGATTAATTGGATATCTTATATTCTCAAAGATAGAAAATTCTTTAAATGCTTTAATCAGAGCAGCAGCAGCAACAACAAATTCTAATATTATGAAATCAGATTATGAGAAATAGTAATAAGTAGAAAAAAATGTAATTTTTAACCAAACTTTTTAATTGGTTACATTATAACGTGGCTTAAATTTTTTCTATAATTTGTAAGTTATTTAAAATTGCTATTGCTTTATTATTTATTATTTTCTATAGAAAAAAGTTGTTTGTTTGTTTGCTTCATTGCTTACAAAACATTGTCATAAATTATTGATATGTTAATTGAGATTTTGTAATAGTTAATCTTTATCAATTTTTATAGCAATAATATGTTTTGGTTATTCATGTATAGTTCAAAATAAAATAAAATCAAATTGAATTGTTTTATTATTTGATAAGACTTTGATATACAAGTGTTACAAAATCTTTTGGTTTTATGTTAGTATAGTCATAATATATTTTGTCATATTTTGATGTTGGTTGTAAAGAAATAATATCTTCTAAAGACTTGCCTTCAGTTATCATTTGACTTATTTGGTTGCGTACATCAATTAACATATTCGCATATTCATTAACTTTGGTCTTGTTAGATATTCCAGCATGACCAGAAATCACCTTAGTATTATCCTTAATTATCGATGATATGATTTTTAACGATGAAATTAATCCGTCTATTGTACCACCACTTGATATATCTATGAACGGATATGCTTTGTCGCTAAAGTCATCACCAACATGAATTACATTATTCTTTGTAAAGTAAACGATGGAATCACCATCCGTGTGACCATTATCCATATGAATAATATTTATTTCATCATCATTTTGATAGATTGACATATTATCTGAAAATGTAATAATTGGTAGACCTTTTTCAGATAATGGTGGAACCGATCGTTTAAAGAAATCTGAGAATTGTTCTGTACTGAGCCGTTTTTTAACATTATCATGTGAAACTATTATTGCTCCTGTTTCTCCTAGATTCTCATTGCCTCCAGTATGATCAGGATGCCAATGAGTATTAATCACGAATTTTATAGGTTTATCTGTTATCTTGGAAATTGCATCTTTAATTTTTACAGTAAGAGGAGCAAATTGATCATCTACCATAAAGACCC
>DAIPKY010000206.1:0-2885 GCA_036769505.1 Nitrososphaeraceae archaeon | reverse complement strand
AAAATCTTGGATTCTGTTATGTATCATTCTAAATCCATTGCTGATATTACAAGAGAAAATAATATTGCACATACTACATGTTATAGAAAAACTAAATGGCTAATTAACGAAGGACTTGTGAGTGTCCACAAAATTGTTATTACACCAGAAGGAAAGAAATTTAGTTTATATTTTAGTGTTTTCAAATCTATAAACGTAAAATATGAAAGCAATAATGTAATTGTAGAAGCTGAACAGAATTTTGACATTGTAAAAAGGACTATGGCACGGTTTTATTCATTAGAATGATGATCACAGAAAAAATAATAATAATTACAGCTCAGTTATTGTTACTAGTGGTAGTACTATTATCACTATTACTATTATTATCATTATCTATATCACTTTCAATCATCTTTTTTCCTCTTTTTTCTGCATAATAAAATCTAAACCACATCATAATAGTAAAAAAGATTGCAGAGCCAACATGAATTTGCGATCCAATATTTGATGGCAAAGTTGAAAATATATCAATTCTATTATTCTCTATTAGTTCCCCTAAAATGTAAACTGCAATAAATATTGATATTTGAAATTGGAATGATTTAATGCTCTTGGATCTGATTGCAAGCCATACGAATATAATCAATGGTATCAATGACAGAATAAATGTAATATCACTCATAGAATGCAAAAAATAAGAAGTACTATCAGTACTGTTATTTTCAAATATATTTATCATATCTTGAATTCCTGCTGTTGTTGTTTTTTTGCTTTAAACGTACTTATGAGAAACATTACTCCAAACAAAAGCAATGCCGCCATCGATAATGGTTCCAAGAATCCTTTTGCCAATAATCTAAAGCCAAGACTTCCAACGATGTGGTAGAAAACCTGCATTAAAATAAAACTAATAAGTATTATGGTTAATATTCTAAGACGATTATTATTATTATTGATACTGTTTCTTGATTTTAAAATAAAGTAAGCTGGAATTATAGCAGCAACGAGATAAACAATAGCATCAATAAGGTTATAAAATTGAATTTCCAGCATTTTTAGACTAATTCACCACTATTTAACAACTAATACTTTATAATGATATGGAACATTAAAAGTAGTTATACGAATTCCACTTTTGGAATTGACATAAAATTCGTGTCTATTCTTATTAGAGTCATAAAGCAAATCATAGACTCAAAAAGGTTAAAGAATCTATTATTTTGTCTTTTTCCTACAAAATCGTCAAATCTAGTGAATTATGGATAATGATAAGAAAGGATGAATAGCAGACTTGATTCCAAATACTACTAAATATAGTGAACCCGAGAAAACTACGGGCCCGTCGGGAGTAACACCGATAGCGGTACTAAAAGAGGGATCCAATGTAGAGATACCACCAACTTGTATTTAGCTTTTATTATTTAGAAACTGCTTATTTTTTAAATTGGTTTGGAATTTTGTTAATAAAATTTTCGATTTTATAGTTCAGAGATTTGGACTTTACTAATAATAATGGTCACTATTTTATAGAGTATTTATTTACTAAGCCTTGGACAAGATAAAAATTTAGATTGAAAAAAATATTTAATAAAATTTCAGTATCACCAAGTAAATAAAGATAATATCAAGTGCCTAACTAGCTCTTTAAATCATTCAACTTATATAAATAATAATTCACATAGCCTAACATGATAAAATTTCAATACGTGATAGACTCCAATGTTTCTATAGGCAAAGTGTATAAGTTTTATAAAATTCTAGATAATATAAAGCAAGATATGTTTCAGGATATTATAAAGTCCTAAATCAATTCTAACAATAATAAAGGTTAAGAAATGAAAGTTAAAGGAGATTATATAAATAGGGAGAGAAAAAATGAGATGATTTTACAAGTTACTGAAAAAGGGCAAAATAAAAAATTAGTAACTAGACAAAACAATTACTATAATTTTGGGAAAACACAGAGATTTTCACATGAATATACTATATTAGCCATTCTAGAGTATTTTTGTTTATATTCTAGAAAAGTAGCAATAAGCAAATATCACATAATGACAAAAATTAATGAAATTAAAACGCAACGTCCAGATAGAATTTCTCTTATTTTAATTAAATTAGAAAAAAATGGATATATTGAATCAATCGAGACACCAAATGCAAAGTTTTATCTTATTACTGATAAAGGATTTGATGCTTACTTAAAATGGATTAAGGATTTTTTAACATTTGTACGAAATATAAACAACGTATAACTTAATAAAATGTTAATTCTACTCCCTTTTACTCCTTAATTTGATTTCTATGGCTTTTGAATCCTAAAAGTACGTTGATTGCAGATATGGATATGTGAGTTTGAGAAATTTATTCAGAATGGAGTAAAACCGATAGCAGTTCTAAAAGAGGAGTCTATTGTAGAGAGTAATATCCTGTATATAGCTTTTATTGTTAGAAACTTATTTTAGAGTTTTTAGAATATCTCATATAATTAACCTTGTTACATTTTTAATTTGGTATCTTACAGCAATTATCTTTATTTTCACATTTACAATCAAATGGTTCTTGTAAACAAATTGGACAGATGATAGTACCACAACCAATACATGTATTATTCTTTAGATTACATGCCCAATGTTTGCATTCATTCATAATTTTTTACTAATTATATTATGTATAATTACATTTGAAAATCTTTCGATATAATATCTAAAAAACACCTACCTGAAAATTATATGAACCTAAGACATGGTATAGATTGAGAAATTATATTCTTTATCAATAGGTGTTATTAAGAAGCCAAAATACTTTATTCGTAAAATGAATTGATGAATTCACAAAATGAAGAGAAAGACTATTTTACTATTCGAAGTTTTGAAATAATTTAAACAATTATAATTTTTAAACTA
>DAIPKY010000011.1:0-25847 GCA_036769505.1 Nitrososphaeraceae archaeon | reverse complement strand
GATATGGTTTTAATTTACCATCTATGTTTGTTCCAGCTATTTGATAGTCATCTCTACCTAATAATTTTTTTAATTCATCTATTAGTTTTTCAGCTAAAAAGGCATTTTCAATTTCACACACACCTATCAAATCTGGACCAGTATCGAATGTACTTTTAATTATATTTGTTAAATTTTGTATCTTTATATCACGAACTTTTTCATTCCAACCCTTATTTGGAGTAAATTCCAGATTTGATGAGATTTCATTAGGTTGAATATCAAATAAGTTTCCTAGATTCCAAAAAACAACATGAATATTATCTTTCAATTTAATAATAAGATTTTATTTAATATATAAAATTTACAGAGACATTTCTTTTTTAAGAATGGAAGTTTTTATTTTTACATATAATAACTCCTATTAATTTAATGTGAAATTATATAGATTTATAATTTTTGATGTTGTATATAGAATATAATAGAGATTAACAATTTTTTTTATATTTATATTTATATAAATTGATAAAATTTATTAATCATAATAATAATGTTAAAATTTTATAAGAATTAGTTTTGATCTGTTATATGCTTTTCAAGATCGCTACAGTATCTATTGTCAGTCAAGAATGCAAGCTTAGAGTTAAGATCATCTAATTTTAAAGTTAAAGATTTTTCTAGTATTAGATTGGGTAGAAAATTTTGTTTGGTTTCATTCAGTTTCTTTTCTAGGTTGAGTTTTTCATCTTGTAGCTTTGTAAATTCATTATCATTAGCAAATAATGCAAGCTTAGAGTTAAGATCATCTAATTTTAAAGTTAAAGATTTTTCTAGTATTAGATTGGGTAGAAAATTTTGTTTGGTTTCATTCAGTTTCTTTTCTAGGTTGAGTTTTTCATCTTGTAGCTTTGTAAATGCTTTACAGTTTCCGACTAAATGTGATTCTGTTATTGAAGTAGAATTCTGAGCTATTATTGGAGCAAGATAAAACATTGAAAGGAAAAGAATCATAATAATAATGGGTCTAAATAAAACCGACTTTTTATTTGTATTCATAATTTTACCTATCTATTCTGAATTATATATTCTCACTATTATACAGATCTATATAATAATCCTCTTGTCATAATTATTTTGATATGACAACAATTACATTCTATTATTTTAATAATACAATATGAAAAAATAAAAGGTACATTAAATACATATATACCTAACAAATGGGAATAGATCTAAAACCAATTTTAACTTCTTGTCCAATAAAACTATCTGATTTATCAGATAAGATAATTGCAGTAGATGCCTATAATACTATTTATCAATTTTTAGCAACAATTCGTGGTCCTACTGGAGATTCTCTTACTAATAACAAAGGGGAAATAACAAGTCACTTAAGTGGTTTATTTTATAGAAATATTAATTTCTTAACTGAGAACATAAAATTATTATATATTTTTGATGGAAAACCTCATTCTCTAAAATTTAATGAGATAAAACGAAGAAAAGAATCTAAACAAGAAGCTATAGAAAAATATCAAGAAGCATTAGAAGAGGGTAGATTTGAAGATGCTAAAAAATATAGTCAAGGCACAGTAATTTTAACTGATGAAATTATTGAACAATCCAAGAAAATATTAAAAATGTTGGGGATTCCTGTTATTCACGCACCATCAGAAGGAGAAGCAACAGCATCAATTTTAACGAAAGATGGAACTGTATATGCCTGTGCAAGTCAGGATTATGATTCTCTACTTTTTGGAGCTAAAAGACTTATTCGTAATCTAACAATAACTGGAAAACGTAAAATTCCTAATAAAAACCAATATGTAAATATAGAACCAGAAATTATTCATCAATCACAGATTTTGGAATCCACAAAATTGACACTTGAACAATTAGTAGATGTAGGTATTCTAATAGGAACAGATTTTAATCCTGGTGGCCTCCCAGGTATAGGTCCTAAAACTGCATTAAAGCTAATAAGAGAGAAGGGCAGATTGGAAGAAATAGAAAAAATAAAAGATAATTTAAAAGACGTTCCATATCAACAGATAAGAGAAATATTTCTTAATCCAGAAAATATTTCTATAGGTAATATAGAATTTGATAATCCAAATTATAAGGAAATTATAGGTTTTCTATGTGATGCAATGGATTTTTCAAAGGAACGAGTAGAATCATCATTAGAAAAAGTAAAAAAAAGTCAAGAGAAAAGAAGCCAATCTTTAGAGCGTTGGTTTTAAATAATAATAAAAATATACACATATATATACAATTAATAGCCACAAATTTAAATGTTATCTAATTGTCTATCAGATTTCTCTTTTTTTCTTTTCTATATTTTTTTCACTAGATAGCCTTTCTAAACTATAATCCTTAAGATCAACAAATCTTATTCCTTCAGATAAGATTGGGTGAATATTCCTGATTTTTTTAAAAATTTCTTGACAGACATAACGATAATCAGGATGTCCATGTGATAAAGTTCGCAATTCAATCATATGTGTAGCTTCTCGTAAATTCAATTTCATAAAAAATGGATATTTATATGCAAAATTGACTACATACTGCGCTTCTTCAGGATAATCGTCATTGACAAGAATTTGAAATACCTCATTACATTTATACATACAATCTTTGAAATCATCCAAAATTCCAAGATCAGAAATTTCCTTAGGCACATCATATCCATGTCTAGTAGAAAGTAATTGTCTTTCCAAAGTTAATATTCTATGTCGATGTAGATCACGGAACATTCCAAAATTAGTAAGCATTTCAAATGTATATTCAGTCATTTCATAAGCTCTACCTGGACGTTGTCTTCTATTAGTTCGTAGACTTGTATATGTCTTAATTATTTTGTGTCTATCTTCTATTGGCAAAGATCGAACATATTCTATAATCTTTGTAAGTGTATGTCCTGCCGCTTGTTCAAATAAAATAGATGATGCAATTTTTACTTCTGCTTCAGTATTATCTTCATTAAATATTAAATTTACACATTCTAGATTTGGATTGATTTTAATGTGTGAAAGATGTTCTTTAGTCATTTTGAGAATAACCTCTTTTGTATTTCTTAAATAATTTTGCATAGATATTCCATATGGATTTTTTGCCCTATAAACAAAAGACGGAATAATTAGATTAAGCTCTTCATGCAATTGATCAGCTAAGACATTCATCTCTGTTAAAGTTGATGCATACAATCTTGTTAAAAGATATTCAAAAGCTCTCCCATTACCAGTAATACCTAAATTAGTAAGAGTAGACGCAGGTAAAAGCCCTCGTAATAGATCTAATGATTTAGCTTTTATAGTACTCTTATATATTTTTTGAGCTGATTTTATATCAATTGATTCTTTTAAATTATTAAATTGTACATCTTTTTTAGAAATAGAATCATAAAATTGAAAGTTATCTATAGGTTCTCTTTCTATAATGAATCTTTGCATAGCTTCTATGTTCTTAGAATAAAGGTCAAAAGCATAGTCACATGCTTCTATATATGCATCTGCATATCTAGAATTCATTATTTTTTTTTCTTTCAAATATTTATACTGTCCATTATTTTTCTTGTCGAATGAAACATATCTTGATGATTTTTCTAGATAAGATAAACCTATTCTTTGGTCTTCTATTTTTTTAGCTGCGATATTGGATACATATTCTATTGCTACTTGTGCTTCTCCTAATTCTGCAACAGAATCGTCACCATATTCTAATAATACTCTTTTATAAAATTCATCCCCACGATTAGGATTATTTGCAAATTCTTCTAAAAATATTCTACGCATACTCTTGTCGGATCGTGAATATCTTGACATTAGTGCCCCTCGATCAACTTGTTTGGGGGTAATTATTCCAAAAATTGGTTTATCACTATTAGTAAAATGTGACAAAAGTATCTCTCTTTCTTTCTCAGAAAAAGGTTCTTCAGTGAATGACTGCATTATCAATAAGAGATAATATTATTCTATCTTTATAAAATTAAAATAACAAAAATAACTAATATTTATAGTACTAAAAAAAAATAAAATAAAAGAGTTTGGTTGATTCTAACCTTCTTCCCAACCTTTTGAAAATAGTGCGCTTTTCTTTAATGGAATTGGTTGTCCTGGTGTATAATCCATTGGTCTCATCCAGAAAATTGCCTTTGTTGGACAGACACCAATACATGCACCATCAGAGATACATCTTTCTGGATAAAATACAAAGGCTTTACCTCTTTTCCATCCTTCAACTGGCTTTACTCTGAGGACATCTGGACCAAGAGCAGTACAAATTTCTACACAAAGTGCACACCCAATACAATGTTGTTCACTAATATCTGGAAGTATTGCAACTGGCATTTTTTAATTCACTAATTTCCGATTCTTTCTGAAACTATTTAAACCCTATGTCAAATTTATAACACCGATATATTAAACCTACTAAATCTGGGATTTAGATTGATATTATAGTTAAAATTGATGAATTGGTAATAGTATTTTTTTTGATAAATCCTTCTGTGGATACTACAATATATTTTGCAGGTACCGTTGTTTTAAAGGTACAATTATTAGGATCTAATGGATTCTCACATGGCTTAGCATCTTCTTTATAATAAACTAGTTTTCCTTCTTCATTGAACCACAAAATATCAAGGTTATATTGAATATTTAATAGCCATAATGCATATAGATCAGATTTTGGATAAACTAAAATCATTGCAGAGTTTAGCGGAAATTTCTCATTTCTGAACATTAGCCATCTTTGTCTTTCAGCATCTGATTCTGCTACTTCTACATTTATTACTGAATCGTCTATTTTAATCGTTCCTCTGTCAAAATCCAGTGGCTTATGTTTGATCTCATCTGGCACAAAAATTATGCCTGCTATTCCAATAAAAAAAGACACAAGAGCAGCTGGAATTAAAACAGCCATCTTGTGAACCAACTAAAGTAATATAATAAATCTCTGATTTGAATTTTACTTTTTGTAATGATTAAAAAATGAGCAATTAACTAATTTTTGCTATACCATTTAATTCATTATAAATTTTCTGAATTTCTTCTATCGATGTTTCATCCTCTAGAGTCGTAGTATCTCCTACAGTTAGACCGCTAGCTATAGATTTTAATAAACGTCTCATTATTTTTCCACTTCTTGTTTTTGGTAACTTATTTACAAAGTATATCTCATTTGGGGTAGCTATAGCTCCTATATTTTTTCTAATATGCTCTATTATTTCTTTACGTAATTGATCTGATTCAACACAATCTTTCTTTAATACTAAGAATGCTACAATAGATTCACCTTTTATCTTATCAGGTTTACTAGTGACTGCTGCCTCCGATACAGACATGTGTGATATAAAAGTACCTTCTAATTCAATAGTACTTATTCTATGTCCAGAAATTTTAATAACATCATCAGATCGACCTAAAAGCCAAAGATAAAAATCATCATCTATGATAGCATAATCACCTGTTGCAAAATAGTAGTAATCTTTGTGAAACTTCCAGTAATTATTTTTGTACTTCTCCTCATCTTTCCATAAAGTCATTAGCATACCAGGCCATGGCTTTTTAATAACTAAATAACCTTTTTGATTTTGTAGCAAAGTATTTCCCTCGTCATTTACAATGCCCAAGTCTACACCTGGTACAGGAAACATTCCTGATCCTGGTTTCATTGGCATAATATCTATTCCAGTACAATGACTAATCATTATTCCACCTGTTTCTGTTTGCCACCATGTATCTACTATAGGACATTTTTCCTTTCCAATTGTTGTAAAATACCACATCCATACTTCTGGGTCAATTGATTCTCCTACTGTTCCTAGTAACCGAAGAGTTGATAAATTAAATGAATTGGGTATTTTATTACCATATTTCCTATACATTCTGAGTGCAGTAGGTGTTGTATACAAAATAGTTATTCCATATTTTTCAACAAGTGACCAATACCTATCTGGTTGTGGATAATCAGGTGTTCCCTCAAACAATATCTCTGTTACTCCGTGCATTAAAGGTGCATAAACTATATAGCTATGACCTGTTACCCATCCTATATCTGCAGAACAGAAAAAAATATCTTGTGGGTTAAAATCAAAAACCCATTTCGCTGTAGAATAAAGATGAGTCAAATATCCTCCTGTACTATGAACAACTCCTTTTGGCTTACCAGTTGTTCCGGATGTATAAAGTATAAAAAGAGGATGTGTACTTTCTACTAATGTAGGTTCACAATAATTTGATTGATTGTGAATTATATCATCCCACCATAGATCTTTATTTGTCATCTCAATGTGCTTTCCAGTTCTCCGTAATACTACAACATTTTGGATTGAAGGGGTTTTGATTATAGCTTCATCAACAATTTTTTTTAATTCAATTATTTTTCCCCTTCTAAATCCCCCATCGGCAGTAATTATGACCTTAGATTCAGCATCATTTATCCGATCCATCAATGCTGTGGAACTAAAACCAGAAAAAACTACATTATGAATGGCTCCAATTCTTGAACAAGCTAAAATTGCGATAGGAAGTTCGGGGACCATCGGTAAATAGATTGTAACTCGATCTCCTTTTCTTATACCAAGATTTTGTAATGCATTTGAAAATTGGTTAACTTTTTGATAAAGCTGATAGTAGGTTATTGTTATATTTTCTCCATTTTCTCCTTCCCATATTATAGCAGCCTTATTTTTGATTTCAGAGTTGATATGTTTGTCTAAGCAATTTATTGATGCATTTAATAATCCACCAATAAACCATTTAGCAAATGGAGGATTCCACTCTAGAGTCTTATTCCAATGTCTATTCCATACTAAATTTTCAGCCTGTTCTCCCCAAAATGTTTCAATATTTTGTAATGATTGTGCTCTTTTAGCTTGAAATTTATTTTTCTCTAATGTAATTTTTTTCAGATGAGAGCCTGTGAAAGATATGTCTGATGATGAACTGTCATTATCCATTGACATAATATACAATAATAGTAGTCCTAGTTAAATTATTGTCTTATATAATAAATGTAAGTTAAGATTATTTGACTAAACTATTTATATGTTCTATTAATTAATATCCAAACAAGTTTAGTTAACAAGTTAATTAAAATTTAAGGATTACCCAAGAATTTTTTGACATTGAGTATAAGTATAGAATAATGTTATACTACATTTTGTCAATATATTAAAATAAACAAATATTGTGTATGATGATCGTGAAATACAGAAGTAGAACAGAAATAGTAGCAATGATACTAGAGGCAGCTAATGGAGGAGCAACCAAGACAAAAATTATGTACAAAGCTTTTCTAAGTTACGCACAATTGAGAGAATATCTTTCTGTTTTGATCGAAAACAATCTATTAGAATATCTTGATGGAACTCAGACCTATAAAACTACAGAAAAAGGATTAAACTTTCTTAAAATGCATAGTGAAATTGGAGAATTATTACAAACTCCACCAAAATTGTAAGGAAATAAATAACAAAATATAGAAATATCCATCTACGTATAAATTCACCATTAACCTTTTTTTTATTTTTTTTACTTTTTATTGTTTTATTCTTTAAATTCTAATATTTTACTAAGATTCTAGATGAATAATCACACTAAAGAACCTAGAAAATTATATATATATAAAATTGAAAATATAAAAAATTATTAGTTATTTATAACGTGATCTAGCCAATTAGATTCATTATCTGATTTACTTTTTTCTATCTTATCTTTATTTTGATTGGAGTGATCTGTATTATTATTATTATTAGAGGATGCATGTTGTTTATATTTATCAGTTTCATCAGCATATGAAAGTTTAGTTTGTGTATTATTATCATTTGATGTAGGGGATAAAGGTAATGATGCATTTGAAGAATTAGAATTATTTGTATTAGATGCAGTCACAGTAGCTGTTGATGATGATGTTGTTGTTTTGTTGTTGGTGGTGGTCGGAGTATTAGTTATGGTAGGACTTACAGAATTTGTATTGGTAGTAGATAATTTTGAATTTTCTTTTTTATTATCTTCTTCCTCTGGTTGGATTGAATGTGGCAAAGGTAATGTGTTTTCTAGGTTTTGTAGGTTTTGTTCTTCGAGTCTACCTTTTATATTATTGATTTCTTCTTTTTCTAAATTAATATGATCCATTAATTCTTTAGTATATCTTGTAACTTGTAGATATGTTTCTTCTGATATTTCATGACTTTTGTATTGTAACTTGGCATCAAATAAAATTGATTTAATATTTTTTGTTGATTCATTTAGTTCTTCAAGTCTCTCTTTTAGCTTTTCATTAATAGATTTTTCTTTTTCCTCTAATTCGTGTAGTTTCTTTTCATATTTAACATATACAATTTCTGCATCTTCTTTCATGGTATCATCCTCTTCAACTAAATGTTGAAGTGCTTTAATTCTTTTAAGTGTTAAATTTTTTTGCCTAAATAATTTTTGTGCATCTAATCTCCATTTAGGAATGAAGATTACGTAATCACCTTGTACCAATAGTTGTTCATAAGATAATGGTTTTAAACCAGAATCACCACAATCTACACTAACAGACTCAATTGAACCATCAGTATCTGTAATAATTCCTACAACATTTCCCATTAATGTGCCATACATATCTTTAACTTGTTTACCTATAAATTCGAGCTTAAGTTCGCTCATGTGAATCCGTTAATAATTTCATATAATGATAAGCATGTCAAAATTGTTATATCATTTAGTCAGATAGTTTCTTTTTACCAACAAATCATTTGATTTTAAATGTGGATATAATTCTTTTATAAAAAGAATATTATTATTATCTATTATAATTTGTAATACAATTTCAAATGCCAAAGAAATTGTTTGTTATTGGTGTAGGACCTGGAGACCCTGATTATATTACTCAAATTGCTAAAGAAAAAATCCTTATATCTCAATATATCATAGGTTATCGATATACACTAAGAACTATTGAAAATCTCATAGATAAAGAAAAACAACAAATTTATGAAATTACTATGAAAAACCAGGAATCAGTATATCAATACGTATATGGCAATATGCAGGATAATGAATATTGTACTATTCCCTTTACAGGAGACGTTAGTTTTTCTGAATCAGAGGTTGTTGATCGTTTATTAGAGATTTTTGGAAATGAAAATGTTGAAATTATTCCAGGAATCAGTTCTATTCAAATTGCATCTTCAAAATCAAGGGTTCCACTAGATAAGGCCTTTGTAGTTACATTTCATGTCACTGGAGATATTAGACAAAAACAGATAGAATTGATCAAATCAGTATTAGATAGGAAGAGTGTTATTTTATTGCCACGTCCTTGGCCAAATGATTTATCAAAAAATTTTATGCCTTCCGATATTGCTTTATTTTTGAAAAATAATGGAGTCAATACTAGAGAAATTGATGTCTGGATTTTTGAATACTTGACGGATAAGGAAAAAGAAACTATTTTTAGAGGAAAAATAATTGATTTAGAAAATAAGACATTTAGTGATCTGTCGGTAATGGTTATTGATCAAAATAAAAAAGAAACCTATTTGAATTTTAACTTACTTTAATTTTATTTGTATAAATGTTTATGATTATATTTATGTTATTCCTGGTAATTCATTTTGATTTACTGCTTTATTGAAATAATTCATTTGTTTCTCCATAAACTTCTTTCGTTTTTCTTCTTCATCCAATTCCGATAAATCAATAGATGGGAAATTAATAATTTTTAATAAAACTTTTAGAATTTCTTGAGAAGTTTTAGGTTGAATAACATTTGGATTATCAATTTCTCCTAAAAGACATATTCCATCTAAATTAAATTCTTGGGCTATTCCTAAAATTAGTCCGTTAAACCCTGTTATCTGTCCTTCGTCTTCTAATATCTGCAAATTTAACTCATTTAAAATATTGACCATTTCAGGTTTATTTACTCCAGCATAGACTAATTTTTCTATTGTATTAATTGGCTTTAAAGAGGCACCAAGAGAATATAAAAGTTTAACATTAAACCTTTCGGCAATTTTTAAAACTTCGTAACATAATTCATATAATCTTCTTGGATCTGTAGGATTAAAATCTCCAGTAAAAAATATTATATTATATTGTGAATTTTCATAAAATTTATAGCTTGATTGCAAATAATTTATAATTCCTTTTTTATATGTTACAGATGGTGGCCAAAATGAATATATTTCAGCGAAAATTTTCGTCTCTATTTTATTTATTAAGAAGTTTAAGCACAATCCTGCTACATTTCCCATATCTGGTAATGCTGCTATAAGGATTGGTTTATTATCAAATTTTGGTTTATAATGAATTTTTACTCCTAACAATTCTATTTATATTATATTAATTTTATTTTGAATTTATAATTATCTAAAAAATAAATATTATAATTAATCTAAACACAATTTCTTATTAGTATAATATTCATATCATATTTCTGGTACTTATTATTCCCATTCTACTACCGGATGGATATTCAGAAATTCTATCAACTATAGAAATATGTTATAAATTTAGTATATGCTTCCTCTGATCTTCTTCTTTATTATATTAAGTCAGTCTATTGATATCCTTAAATCTTTTATTATATTACTTTATTATTTTTATTTATATATATAATAATAATAATTATTTAGGAATTTCCATAATTTGTTTTATAATATTCCATTCAATGAATGCAGCAACTATTAAAATTGATACTACTATTACAATTTCTATTATAGTGGGTTTAAGCAGTAATTTCCAAGATTTTTTTCTAAAAAGATCATAGATAAGCATTCCACTTCTTGAGATTGCAAGACCATAAGAAAAAATTTCCATTATCCCAAATGGAGTAATAAGAATTGCTAGTGGAGAAATATTTTGCAATGCTGTATTTTCTAAAGCCATTGCATTAAAAACTAATCCTGTACCAAAGCCAGAAAATATTCCAATTCCTACACCAACACCTGGAATAAACATTGATAAGGCAATTAGAACATTATTCTGAAAAATACCAACTTGATCTATTCCTTGAATTTTTGTTTCAAATTGTTCATTTATTAATGATGATTGCTCCTTTTCAATATTTATTTTAGCACCAATACTATAAGAAATAAGAAAAACTAACATACCAATAGCTAAATAATATAGACGTTTCTTCAATTTTTATGATTATATTATTTAACTTTATAATATTTTTGTATTGAACTTATAATAGCAATGTAATTAAATAAGATGATTCTATCGTAATAGTTTGTAGTTGTCTTTTCAGAAAGAAATATCCAATGCATTGTCTTATCTTACTGCACATGGATATCAAATACATCCTGAAGCATTTAAAATTTTAAAAAATCTTGATTCAAATATCATGGAAATAATTCAGAAAGTTGTTAGATTTAAGAAAAACCAAAATGATACTAATATTATTCTGATAGAAGATATTCGAAATTTTTGTACAATAAATATTTCGAATGAAGTTCATATTTCAAATGAATTTGATAATTTAACTGTTTCAGATTCAAAGTTACAAGATAATAATACTATAAAAACAATAAATGAAATTCAAGAATTCGAAATTTTATCTACAGAAGAAATTACTATTAATAAACCAAATTACAGAGAATCATTTAAAATTATTTATGATTCTGCCGATTATATTGATCCAGAGGAAGGAATTAATGGCTATATTTCTTTATTTAAAAGTAGATTTCATCAGTCTTTAAAAATTTTATCTACAAGACCAGAAAGTAAACGTATCAATAAAATATCTTCCATAAAAAGAAAAATTAAACAAAAAAATAATAATTATTTAGAAAATAATCTTTCGGTAAATGGAAATACCTCCATAATTGCTGGTCTGGTAATGTCTAAACGTTCTAAAAAAAATCATATTGAATTAGCTATAGACGATTTAACGGGAATAATAAATACAATCGCTTTAAATGAAGAAACAATAAAACTTGTATCGAAATTAACATTGGATCAAATGGTAATGCTAGAAATTGAAAATAAAGGAATAAATTATGTTATTAAAAATGTTGTTTCTCCTGATATTCCTGATCATATACCTAATAAAGGAAAATCAGATGAATATGTGGTTCTAATTTCTGATTTGCATATAGGTAGTAAATATTTTAAAGAAAATGAATTTTTAAAGTTCTTAGATTGGTTAAAGTCCTCAGAAAATGAAATTGTTTCAAAAATTAACTTTCTATGTATAGGAGGAGATTTAATTGATGGAGTTGGAATATTTCCAAATCAAGAAAAAGAACTAAATGATAGTACCATATATCAACAAATGTCTCATTTAACTAATCTATTAGAACAAATTCCAAAAAAGATTCATGTATTTGTTATTCCAGGAAATCACGATCTTGGAAGAAGAGCTTTACCTCAACCTGCTATACCTAAAAAGGATGCAGGAATATTATACAGTTGGAAAAATTTTACTATGTTAGGTAATCCTAGCTATATTGAATTAAATGGTGTTAAAATTCTCATGTATCATGGTCAAGGACTTGATGATATTATTGCTACCATACCAGGATTAAGTTACTCTAATCCTGCAGAAGCAATGAAAACATTACTAAAAGCAAGACATTTATCTCCAATATATGGTCAAAGGACCCCAATCGCTTCAGAAAAAGACGATATGATGGTAATTACTGAAATCCCGGATATACTTCATTCTGGACACGTACATGTAATGGATGTACAAAATTATCGTGGAACATTGATTGTAAACTCTGGAACATGGCAAGCTCAAACTCCATTTCAACAAACTATGGGAATAATGCCTACTTCAGGAATCGCAATAGCTGTTAATCTTTCCACATTACGTCCATTTCAAATTGATTTTAGTCAATAGTTGTTGTTATTGTAGATAGTAGATGATCATCAAATAAGGCTTCTTTAAGTGTAGATATGGGAATAGTAATCTTTATTTTTTGAGAGCGCCCATATCTACCTTGATTAACAATATTAGTCGAAATTAAACCGAGTTGATCAAGTTCATTTATAATTTGAGTTATTCTACGTTGTGTAAGTGATTCATTATCTATATGTTTACAAAATGAGGAATAAATTTCATAAACTTCTCCAGTATTTCCGTTTTTTGATTTCGCTATTGCCAGTAAAACAAGTTTGGTATGAGTAGTAGAATTTTTAATTATTTCAAAATTGGTATCTTTTTCTATTTTATGTTGTGCTAGACGAATATATTTTTCATATACTTTAGTAACCTTATCTATTTCAGCTATTTCAGCTGCTACGCGAAGCAAATCAATTGCTTTTCTAGCGTCGCCATTATCTTTTCCTGCAATTGCTGCACATAAATTTATTGTCCCTTCGGTGACAACATCATCATGAAAGGCTAACTTAACTCGTTCAGATAATATTTTTTGTAACTGATGGATTTTGTATGGGTTAAATACAATCTCTTCTTCACTTAAACTACTTCGCACTCTAGGATCCAATTTATCCTTAAACGTTAAGCTATTTGATATTCCAATGATACTGATAAAACCAACTTGTTGAAAGTGTTCATTTGCTCGAGTAAAGTTATAAAGTATATCATCACCATTTTTGTCAACAAGTGAATCGATTTCATCGATAACAAAAATTACGTGTAATTGTCTTTTTTTAATGAAATCAAGAATTCTATTTGTTGCTTCTCCAAGTGAGAGACCAGTAAAATAAACTTGATTTTTTTTATCTGTTTTATTTATATTCATTTCTTCCGCTATTTCATAAAGAACTTTATAGGCTGTATTAGCTATTTTAGCATTAATAAAAACTACGATAACCTCTACTCCAAGTTCTGTTGATTTTTCTCTAAACTTATTGATTACATTTTTAACTACTGCGGTTTTGCCTGTTCCAGGCTTACCAAATAGCAATAAATTTGATGGTCTTGCTCCTTTTAATGATACAGATAAGGTTTGAGCTATTGTAGTTGTCTCTTCATCACGAAATTGTAATTTCTGTGGAATATAGTCTATTGTTAAGATTTTTCTATTTTTGATTAACGACTTTCCTTTTACGGCGTTTTCAAATATATTATCTAAAATATCATCACTCAATATAACTCACCATATAAAACATCCCCTTACCCCTTACTTTCCATTGCATTTCAAATTTATATTAACATGTTATTATAATATTAACATGTTATTAACTTTGAAATTTAAAGTGCTTAATCAAATATTATAAACTATTTTAACAATAATATTAAACTTGAACTGAACTTAATTCTTTATTACAGTTGCAAAAGAAATGAAGGGGGAGAGAAGTCTTATTACAATATTAATAACAAAGGTTAACAATATAGTCTACTATCAAAGTAATTTCAAAAAAGTTAAATGATCTACCCCTTTATTTCTACTGCAGAGTTATAATCATGTTAAATTTGTTAACAAGCATTGATCTACCCCTTTATTTCTACTGCAGAGTTATAATTCTCTGTCTTAGAAGTTTTTAAATTAACAAACTTAATTATAGATGCGTAATCATAAAGCACAAATTTGTTTTTCTTGGTATTTGTTAAAATGTTAACTTGATAACAAAATTGGGTTAATCTATAAAGTGTCGTTAGCATAGGAAGATGAATTTAACGTATTGTCTTGATTAATTTCTTTACTTTTTACCTGTTCTTCAATATACTCTCTTCCTTGTTCAGTTAATTTATATCTAAATGGTTTTGTAGTTATATCTCTATCCACCAATTGAAGTTCATAAAGTTTTTTCAAAAGTCGTGAAGTATGCTCGCGTGTTCTACCAATGGCTTTTTTTATTTCATTAGAAGACAAGGAATCTTTGAGAATTATTTTCAAGATATAGTGTTCAGTGGCATTATGTTTTTCATTAAGCATTAAAGATTTACTTCTTGCTTTTCCAATAGGTGATATTTTAGATGTTGATTTATCTGTGATGTTACGAACGTTAGGTGCTTGTGATGTAATATCATGTTTGTTAGTGATATTTCCAGAATTTTTAGTATTCTTTTCATATTGAAGTTGACTTTCTATTGTGAATAATTTAGATTCTAACAAATCTAATTTGATTTGAATATCTTTAAGTTTAAGCATAATATTATCAATTTGTAATTGTTTTTTATTCTCTATTATCTCTATTATCTCTAAATTATTATCCTGTTGCAATGGCAGCGTATTATTGACAAGTATTCTCTGTAGTTTTCGGATATAGGAAATTAAAAACCCAATTATAAAAAAGATTCCTGGAAGTATCAAGTAAAGGACATCTATATCTATATTCAAATGATATCACATACATCACAAAATATTTATTTTTATCGATTACTAATGATTTTAATCTCAAATTTTATTAATCTGTCTAATAATTTTCTCTATCACAATAATGATATCATTTGGAACCATTTCAGTTGGATTGTGATTAATATCAGTATGTGATATTTTCTTAAGTTGCGTAATTATTGATTGAATGGTTTCCATTGTACTGTTATCTATAAAATTTAATAATCGAAAGAGAACTAATGTATAAATGAGTTGATCATATTTTTTTCTACATTGCTTAATTTGTCTATAATAAGCACCAGCACTTAACTTATTCGTAGAAACATTAGAAATAGGATGATTGAATTTATTGTAAATTATTGCTATTTGTTTCTTGGTAAATAAATTTTTTTGAACAATCATGTTCAAAAGATCGTTAAATTCTAAACCTATATTTTCCTCAGTACTATACATATTTGTATAGTACAATATTCTTATAAAAAGGTTAGATTTTTTTTATATAATTACGATTAGGAGGTTAAATTGTATCTATTCTATTGTCCTTAAGTTTATGTATGCAAGATTTAAAAATTGATAGGAAATCAAAACCAAAAATATTTTTTAGGAGTTAATATACTTTAATATGGTTCCACAGTAATTGAATACTATAGAAACTTATATTTTAAATGAGATAAAACGATATCGTACTTTATGTTTTCCATTAATTGATTCAGAAAATCCCCACGACGTTATTTCAATAGCAAAAAAAGTTGAACAATTAGGTGCATCAGCAATTTTAATTGGCGGTTCCTCTATAATAGATCAAATTGAATTATCTAATATAATATCACAAATAAAAACAAGTATCACTATTCCTGTGATATTATTTCCTGGAAATGTCACGGGAGTTTCACCTAATGCTGATGCTATATTATTTATGTCATTACTTAATTCTGAAAATCCATATTTTATTACAGGAGCACAAGCATTAGCAGCTATTGGAGTAAAGAAATCTAAGTTAGAAGCATTACCTACTGGATACTTGATAATTGGTGAAGGAACAACTGCATGGTTTGTAGGCCAAGCAAAGGGCATTCCTTTTCATAAACCTAACTTGGCAATAATGTATTCGCTGGCAGCCCAATATCTTGGAATGCGGTTTTTGTATCTAGAGGCAGGTTCAGGCGCCAACCAACATATCTCTTCAGAAATGGTCAAATCGGTGCGTAAATACTATGAAGGTGTGTTAATTGTAGGTGGAGGCATTAAAGACTCTAAAATTGCCAAACACTTAGCTGATGCGGGTGCTGATATTATAGTTGTGGGAACAATGATTGAAAATGATAATAATTGGGAAAAGAAATTTTCCGAGATTATTCAATTAATAAGAAAATGAATGTTCATTATAATCTTTTAGATGAAAACTCACTTCAAGAATTAAGTAGTTTAAAAAGACCTTCTTTTTATAATAATTACCATAATAATCTATTAAATTTCTTAAATGAAATTTATCTAATAGCGAGTGATGCACGATTACAAGGTATTGATGTTTCTGAAAAAATTGAGTCAAGAATAGTCTATGATTTAGCTGATAGAGTTGCTAAAATGCATGATATTAATATTACAAATAGATTAAGAAATTTATTATCTGAAACAACTAAAGAAAAGGCAGCATTAAAGATATCAGAAGAAATTGCACAAGGTAAATACAGCGATGATGATGATTTGATAACTAGATTAGATAATGCAGTTAGGGTAAGTCTTGCTATAGTAACAGAAGGAGTAACTGTTGCACCTTTACAAGGTATTTCAGATGTCCAAATCAAGAATAATTCTGATGGAAGTCAATATCTTTCAATATCATTTGCAGGACCCATTAGATCTGCTGGAGGAACAGAAGCAGCCTTAACAATGCTTATTGCGGACCATGTAAGAAAATCAGTTGGGTTAAGTAAATATCAGGCCAACTCTTTTGATGATGAAACAGGTAGATTTGTCGAGGAATTACGTATATATGAAAGAGAAGTAGGAAGTTTTCAATTTAAAATTTTAGATGAGGATGTAATAAAATGTATTAGTAATTTACCAGTCGAATTAGACGGGGTAGATACTGATCCAGTAGAAATTGTAGGCCATAGAGCAATGAAAAGAATCAAGACAGACAGAGTCCGAGGCGGTGCTCTAAGAGTTATGAATGATGGTTTAATTGGAAGAAGTAGAAAATTATTAAAAATAATAGATACTTTAGGATTAGATGGATGGGATTGGCTTAAGGAACTTAAAGGAGCAATACAGAAAGAAGGCTCTAGTGAAGACGATACAATACACCATAGAATGTCAGAAGTAATAACAGGTAGACCAGTTTTGTCAATGTCTAATAAAATTGGTGGATTTAGGTTAAGATATGGTAGATGCTATAATACAGGATTTTCCACAATAGGGATTCACCCAACTGTTCCTATATTATTAAATTATGCAATAGTAGTAGGAACTCAAATTAAAATTGACATTCCTGGGAAAGCAGCAACGATCGCATTAGTTGACTCAATAGAACCTCCTTTAGTGAAACTAGACGACGGAACTGTAACTTATGTGACATCTGTAGAATATGCTCACCAAATTCAAAACCGAATTGTTACTATCCTTTATTTGGGAGATATTTTAGTTAGTTATGGTGATTTCTTAGAAAATAATGCAAAATTATTTCCTGCCTCATATGTTGAAGAGATATGGGGTTTAGAATTACAGATGAAAATAAAGCAGATTTCTTTAACTAATAGTTATTCCACTGATAAGAAACATACTAATGAAATTTTAGAATATATTGACAAACAACGATTATTTGAATTAGCAAATAATTCTATTGAAATAATTCCAACACTGAAAGAAGCATTCTTAATTAGTAAAATATTGAGTATTCCTTTACATCCTAAATATTCTTTCTATTGGGAATCAATATCAGTGGATGAAATTATTTCATTAAGAAATGAATTTCTAAAAAAATCAGACATTGACAAGAATGTTGATTTAATATTTAATATGACAAAAGCCATTACTAATCAGAATTATTATGAATCATTTTCAATTGAATATAATGAAATATTAAAAGATATAATTGAACGTTTAGGTATAACACATTCAGTAAAAAATCATAATAATAATCGATTTATAGAATTGTCAGAATTAAATCAAATAAACTCTTTATTTATTTTACTTTGTAATACATCAATAAATAATAATGAATCATCAAATAATAAAATTTCTTCAATTGATTATATAATGAGAATATCTGGCATTTTACTAAAACCAAAATTTTCTTCATCAATAGCTGTACGTGTTGGACGGCCAGAAAAAGCAGCCGAAAGAAAAATGAAGCCGCCAGTTCATGTCTTGTTTCCAATAGGAAGTAAAGGAGGTTCTACGCGAGATTTAATTAAAGCATCAAAAGAAGAAGTTCTTTATATAGAAATAGCTAATAGATATTGTAAAACTTGTAATCTACCCTCAGTTGGTACTAAATGTAGAAACTGTTTATCTGAGACACCTCTGTATAATATTTGTGGAATCTGTAGAGAACCAATTAATTCAGAAAATAATAGTAAAAAAGAAGTAACTACTACTAGATGTACTAAATGTCGAAGGGAAGGAAAAACATATTCTCCATCTAAGTATCCTCTTAAAAAAATGTTAAAAGAAGCGGAAAAAACTCTAGAAATACAATTTAAAGAACCATTAAAAGGTGTAAAGATTTTGATGGGAAAAAATAAATCTGCTGAACCATTAGAAAAAGGGATTTTAAGGCAAAATTATGACTTATATGCTTTCAAAGATGGGACAATACGTTATGATGCAACTAACGGACCATTAACCCATTTTAAACCTAAGTGGATTATGACTAATATAGATAAATTAAGGAATCTAGGTTACTCTAAAGATTTTTATGGAAAAGATTTATCTACTGATGATCAGTTATTAGAAATTTTCATTCAAGATGTGATATTACCTATAGATACTGCGAATCATTTACTTCGACTATCAAAATATATAGACAAAGAGCTACTAAAATTATATAAGCTTGAACCATTTTATAATGCCTCGTCTATAGATGATCTAATAGGTCATATAATAGTAGGGCTTGCTCCTCACACATCCGTGGGAATCATTGGAAGGATTATAGGATATACTAATTCACAAGTCTGTTTAGCGTCTCCAATGTGGCATTCTGCAAAACGTAGGGATTGTGATGGTGATGCAGATTCCATTATGCTACTAATGGATATATTCTTAAATTTTTCTAAAGAATTTCTTCCAGATAAAATTGGAGGGTTGATGGATGCACCGTTATTGATTCAACCTATTGTTTTACCTCACGAGGTACAAAGACAGGCTCTCAATATTGATGTTACCTCAAATTATCCATTACAATTATATGAAAAATCCCTAGATTATACAAAAGCAGAAAACCTTTCCAACAAAGTTGATATTATTAAAGATAGAATTGGTTCTGAATTACAATTTTACAATTATTATTTTACTCATCATACTAACTTATTAACTACTGAAGAAAAACGTAGTGCATATTCTAGACTAACAACTATGAATGAAAAATTAGATATGCAGATTTCAACAGCCAAATTGATTAATGCAGTTATTCCAGATGAAGTGGCATCCATGGTTCTTACTACTCACATTCTACCTGATATTATGGGAAACATGCGTTCGTATTCATCACAAGCATTTAGATGTACTAAATGTGGAGAAAAGTATCGTAGAATACCATTAGCAGGTAAATGTCTTGGGTGTGGTAATAATTTGATTCAAACTGTAACAAGAAATTCTGTTGAGAAATATGTATATATTGCATTAGATATACGTAATAAATTCCAAATGAATGATTATCTTTCAAGTAGAATTGAATCACTAATTATGGAATTAAACTATATTTTTAAAGAAAAAGAAATACAAAAAAATCCTCAATCGTCTATTTTTGATTATATAGATAAGTAAAATTTATTTATTTAGAATGATGATACTTAATTAAATTAAATATTTAAATTAAATAATATAAAAATAGTTATTAGACTTGTACTAGGCTGATATATTTATAAGCTTCAAGTTGACCATCAAAAACATAATTTAGTTTTTGATATTGTTTCTTAAATTCAGTAACATCTCTTTTAATACTAGTAGTATCTTCTTTATCAATCACAACTCTTTTTATAAAATTAGCTATTTCTATCATTTCACTTTCTTTCATTCCTAATCTTGTTATTTCATTAGCCCCAATTCTGATGCCACTGGGATGCATATAATGTCTTCCTGCCTGGATATCTCCTGGAAGTAATTGTCTATTAAGAATTATATTAGATTTTTCCAAATCCTTTTCAATAGTTCCACCATCATTATATTTCGAAACATCTACTGCAATTTGATGTGATTGTGTATACCCTCTTTTTTCTCCTAACACAGTAAATCCATAACCTGCCAAACTTTCTGCTAATTTTTTAGCATTTTTTATAACTTGCTTAGCGTAGTCCTTTCCGAATTCCAATACTTCTGCTAAAGCTATTGCTTTACCCGCTACATGATGTAAGTGATGACTACTTGTATTACCAGGAAATATTGATTTTTTTATCGTCTCTGCATATCTTTCTAATGAAAGTATAATGCCTCCCTGAGGGCCCCATAATGTCTTATGAGAGCTCATAGTCATAGAATCAACTCCTTCTCTTAATGGATCTTGGAACTCTCCACCTGCTATTAATCCTGCAACGTGTGCCCCATCATAATTAATAAACATCTTATGATCATGCATAAAATCTACTAATTCCTTTACAGGATGTGGAAAAAGGAATAAACTCCCTCCAAACATACCCATTTTTGGAGAGTTACCATTATTAATCAAATCCAAAATCTTTTTTTTAGTCAAATCAACATCAATTGTCATTTCTTCTTTTGAAAAAGGGAAGAATTCAATGTTTAATCCACACACATGACCCGCAGTCCCAAAATGTTCTTTCTTTCCATGAGAAATATGTCCTCCATTTGGGATGGAAGTAGCTATCATTGTTTCTCCAGGAAGAGTAAATCCTGAATATATCGCTAGATTTGCAACTACTCCTGATGTTGCACGACAATCGGCAAATTCTGCATTAAAAACTTTCCTAGCAAGCTCATTACAAATTATTTCAACTTGATCAATAAAAGTACAACCAGCATATACTCTTTCACCGGGCCATCCTTCAGCATATCTATTTCCAAAATCAGATACTATTGCCTCTCTTACTGCTGTACTAGGAATATTCTCACTAGCAATTAATGGAATAGAATTAGCAAACCAATCATGATGGCTTTTCATTAACTCAAAGATTTTATTATAGGATTCTTTTGCACTCATTAGTATAGTTTTTGGATTTCCTTCCTAATTTAAAAATGTTGTAATTAAAAACAAAATTGAATATGATTCCAAAATCTTATGAAAATCTTAATCATAAATTAATATAATAGTTATAACAATGAATCAAAGATCAATAACGGAGGGGTTGTCTAGACTGGTTAGGATACCTGCCTTACACGCAGGTGGTCATGGGTTCAAATCCCATCCCCTCCATTCAATTCACGGGTTTATACAGAAGCCTTTTATTTTCCAATACAACATTCATATGTAAATTCACTAAAATGATAAATAAAAAATTTCTTGATTTTCCTCAAACAACAGTAAATGAAACATTACAATTATCAAAAAAAGATTTTAAAAATGTTAAATAAATTAATCTTAGAGTGTCTATGATTTTTTGAAACATTTAGAAATTTTTTCAGATTTTTAATAAGTATTGTAGAACGATATCTAAAATCAATTTTTATCAATTTCATTTATTTCCAATGAATGAAAATGTGGGACAAGTCGAAGGTTTATCTTTTCAAGTAAAGCTAATGTTTATAAAAATTAGTATTGGTTGATTTGATTAATACTTGATACCTATAAATGTGTAGTCCTTTTTGTAAAAGTAACACAATAGCCAAACTCACTCACTACCTTGGTTTGTTATATCACCACTCACTTTCAAAGAAAATTTTTTGTGAATAGTGTAAAACGCGTTTTGGTATAATATGTTTTACTTTTGAATCTAATAAAAACGTTTAAGAAAAACGTGAAAAAAAGCTGTTAAAAAATATCCAGACGGTCACTACAATCACTATCCCTTGTAGACGATTAACCGTCAATCGCTATCATTTTATCTCATAACAGTCGCAACCGTCGTTATACTGTTTATCCCAATCACTACGAGGAAATGCTAAGTTCTTCACATTCAAAACAACTAAACAACTAAATATCTTTATTTTTGGTTCAATTGTTTTTCTTGCCATAATATGTCACTTCCTTTTTCTCTAAAACTTTACTAGAATTTAATTATTATATTATATGTAAATCAAAATAAAATTATTTTAGTAAGATAAGTATAATTATACGAAAAATTTCATTTTACCATTATGACTTTTTTTTACCAACTAGGGTCATGCTAAAAAGCCTAAATTAGTACAATGTTCTTAAGATTGGGAAAAATTTACCTGCGTTGTATAATGAATTGTAATAGTAAATAAATAAATAACAATACAATGAAATTATAGTGAAACCATAAAGAAAACCTTTAGTATAATATCTCAATTATACAATATATGATATTATAGTTGCCGGTCTAGCTAATCAGAAATCAAGAATCTTAAGTACACTAACAATGATGTTAAGATATTATTTAATAAATTATTATTGATTGTTAATGGACCCTTCTAGTTGAAATTCTTGTTGATTTTTCTCTTGTATCCTTGCTTTATGAACTGAATAAGTAATACAAAATCCTAAAATAACTATATTTAGTCCGATTAATCCATCTATTATTACATATAGTGGTATTAAGGCTATAATCCAAAGAAAACCAAATAAAACAATTAATATTCCAATGAAATATCCTGTGATTTTGCTTATCCATCCCATAATAGTTAATGCCTAATCTTTGGATTTTAGGGTTTTAGTTCAATTTAGAAATTAATTTTAATATTAAATTCTTACTAGCTATTGGTCAATAGCTAATTTATCTTCCTTTTCAGATAAATCTGCAATACTTAACAATACTTCTCCTTGGTGTTGTTTATCCTCCATAGCACTATAGTTTAACTCAAATAATTCAACAGACAGGCAAAATAATTAAGAAAAGTGAATAATGATTTTTGAAAAAAAAGATATTTGATTAAATGTTGATAATTGTTTTCTATAACCAATATATTTAATTTTGTTATAATAAATATCTACTAATTTTTTTATAGCAAATTTGAAATCATTATTTGACAAGTTAATAATATAATTTATATAGAAAAAACAAATTCTTTTTTGAATGGTGTTATAATGATTTCTCAACAAAAAAATTAAAAATAACCCAACCTTCTCATAATAGTCATCCCAAAAATTACTATACTTTAAGATATTTCTACAATCCAAATAAGACATTTTTTTCATCTCTTTCTGCATACAAGGGTTTATGATAAAATAACAAATGAAAATATAGAGAAACAAGGAATATTGTTGAGAAGTTGGAACCCTATATCCAAACGAGGACAACGTTATGTCTTTAGAAAAGGAGAGGAAGGAGATGGTGATTTAAATCTACAAAGAATACATTTACCAAATACAAAAACAATTTTTGAATTTTCTACCGTAGATAGTATTAATGAAGAGAGTTACTGCAAATTAGCAGAAGAGATAATTAAAGAATGTCCACATAAAGATATTGAATTAAAATTACCAATAATTTAATGTAATCATCATTATTGGAATAACATTCAGCCACTTATTTGATTATGATAGATTTTTTGTTAATATATTTTCAAAGATTAATCAATGATATTACAATAATAAAATATGAAAGTAGTTTCAAAATTACAAATTTCCTGAGCTATTCTAATAGTCGTATCGTTTAGAGTATTGTTAAGTTTGAATAAAAAAATGGAACCTTAGGAGGAGAAGTTAATCTGTTAACTTTAATGTGATTTGTGATTATGCTCGTCTAATTCTTCTACTGAAGCAAAAGATTCGCCGCACTGACAATTATATTTCTTTTCCTTACTAGTATCGTCTGACATATCTAATTTAATAATATAGAACAAATTATTTATATGTTGAATAATTTACATTTTGGTTTACTTCAATAGAATTGATTATTATTCTTGATCTTCTTAAATAGTATATCTCCCAAACTATTTTGATAAATGTGTCGAATAAAGATATAGTAACACCAACAGCAGAAGAAGAATATGAAGAAAAATTTAAAATAGAAATTTCTACACAAAAAGGTTCTTCTATAAGGGTAGAAACATCTTCTTATAATAAACTCAATGATCTGATAGATAAAGCATTAAACACCTACACACGATTAACAGGCGAAGAATCTGGACAAGTAGAACAGCAACAACAATATCAATAAATAAAATATAAAATAAGGATTTAGTTTATACCACTACACTCCAACTATATTTAATATTTTTTATCTTTCATCATTTTAAAATTATGACCATATTTGTCACTCTTTGTGTCACATTTCAATTTTTTCAGGATAATCATACCCCGCAATTTCCTTCCTTCTTCATCAGAATTTCTTCATTGAATTTACTATGACTTTATATTTTTTCATATCTTCATTTACAACCATTATCTTGTACACTAGATAGGTATGTACATGAGTTAATTCTGCTTCCTTGACTTGAATTTAATCCAATACTTACCTGTGCTACTTTTATTGCATCTATTATGTTAACAGTAACTTTCGATTTTAATGCTTCAGCTATAGTAGAATTTACCTCAATTGTTCCAGTCCAGTTTACCATAGGCTCGGATTGATTAGACATTGTCATTGTCATTGTAACAGCTTCGTCATCCATAATTTCCTCCATTGGAACTATTAACGACAAAAGTAAGATTAAGTTGTGCTAATATTTGTAATAATATCGTTATAGATTCAGGTAAAAAGATTGATTTTATATGAGCATCTTCTTACTATTATATTTTCCAAATTTTATGTTGATATAGTTAATAACTTTATTGCAATATTAACAATGAAAATATAATGGTAGAAAAAGAATTAATCGAACAAAAAATTGGTGAAGCAATTGGCCTAGAAAAAGCAGCTCAAAAAGCTGTAGAGGAACTAAAATCAAAAGGATTGTTAAAAGCAGAACATGAAAAAAAACTAATGCGTATCAAAGAAGAGGCAAACACACAACAAATAGAAATGGAAGAATTAATTAAAGAAATTGCAGAAAACGAAGGATTTGATGTTGAGAATATTAATTCTCTTTCTGAAGAAACTGCACAAAAAGCATCAAAAATCATGGAAACCTATCTAGGAGAAGAACCTGATACACAAGAGGCTTTAGAATTCTTATGCTTGGCTGAAGGTGCTGAAGTTACTCATTATGAAGTTCTTGCGTCTGTTGCAAAAGAAGTCAAAAGCAGAAAATTTGGTAACCAAGTTAGAAATATATTGAAAGAAGAACAGAATCATTTAGAAGTATGCACAAAATTGGCAAAACAAAATATTAGTAAAGAATAGTGCATCCATAGGAATACTATTTATTTTTCTTCAAAATCCGC
>DAIPKY010000205.1:0-2892 GCA_036769505.1 Nitrososphaeraceae archaeon | reverse complement strand
TCCTATGAACCTGGTGAAAATTGGAAATGGTGTTATGAAGATAATCTCTTTATAGAATAAAATAAAAATAAAAATAATATAGTATTGGTAAATAAATCAGTAATATAGTTACGAAACGATATGAAGATAAAAATTTATAACAAACCAATGATAGTTCCATACCTAATTAACTGTTCTATTTAATCAATGACAGAGAAAAAAAGACTATAGCAAACCTTGAAAATTCAAAAGGCGAAAAATTATCAAATACTAAAATATCATATGGTGTAACCAAATCATTGATAAAAAATCAAGTTTTAAACTATGGACAATATAAATTCTTAACAATTCAATTGTTTTGTTTATGTATTGTGGTCATATTATTATAGGTAAATTTTTTGTGGCAATTTTATCCTCCTAAATTAAAGTAATCTACAACAGGTTCATTGAGGCTCATGTAATACAATACAAGTCCTCTAATTTGGTTTTTCAGTCCAAAGAACTCCAAACAGAACCTGTTGAATGATTTTGGCCAACATTATTAAAATAAGTTAATACCTTTCTATGATTATTCTAAATTTATAGCTAGTCAATATGAATTATAGGATTATATTGAAGAAATGATTATTACTAATACTACTACCTACTAATAATAGTAGTCCAATAGTATATTTTTTTTAAATTTAATTCTGTTAAACGAATATAATTATAATTAAATCCAATTTTATTCTATTTTTGTACACTTTAACCGACATGGAAAAATTATCCTTAAATATATGGATCTTTTAGAAGAGCTTATCTGAATGTTCAAGAAACCCATAGCCATAGTGGATGATGAGGCAGAATTAGTAAACTTGTACAGTGAAGCCTTACAAATGAGTGGCTATGCTGTCAGCAGTTTTAATGATCCAATTTTGGCATATGAGTATATCAGGGATAATCCTGACAAGTTCTCATTAATAATTACAGACTATAAAATGCCTCTAATGGATGGATTATTCTTCGCTATTAAACTGGCAGAAATTAATAAAAAATTGAATATGATTATAATTATGAGTGACCATGATGACATAAAAGCTAATTATAAATTTAATATTATTAAAAAGCCTGTATCGATATCAAAATTAATTAAATTAGTCAATGAAAGTATATCAATTTCCATTTCAAGAAAACACAGGATGTAACTTCAATACAACTGTATATTTTATATCATACGAATTTTCTTTTTAGAATTCAATAGAATATAAAAAATACTAATCAGTAAAAGGTAGGATCAATCTTTATTTTACTTTACTAGTCTCGATCTTTTTTAAATACGATTGTCTTTATCTAAAATGCACTTTTTCTTAGAGTTTCTGTAAGCCTTTGTAATGCAGGGGATTTATCATTAGTATCTAGATGAATATCCAATATACAAAAACATTCAGTATTACTTTCTGCGTAAAGCAATGCATCTTCAAATTGTTCTTCTGTTTCTACAATAAATCCTTTACCTCCACCTAGTATCTCGGGAATTAAACTATATTGCCAAGTTAGTATATCGTTAAAACGCCCATCTAAAATCGATCTTTCCGTACCATACCCACCATTGTTTAATACAATCACAATAGGATTCAAATTGAATCGTAATGCTGTTGAGATTTCCATACCTGTCATTTGAAAAGCACCATCCCCAACTATGACTAGAGGGCGTAATTTTGGATTGGCTAGTTGAGTTCCAATACTTGCAGGTACTGCAAAACCCATGGAAGCATAATAGGCAGGAGATAAAAACTCAGTTTTACGATGAATTACTAAATCGGTACCTCCAAATAAAGCATCACCAATATCTGCCAAGACTATCATATCATCTTTTAGAAATGAATTAATACAATGAAATAGACGTTTAATGGTAATTTTTTGTCCTTTTATAGCATAAAATGGTTCTGGATTATGAGACATTGGATTTTTGATAAAATCTACACGTTTTTTAATATCATTAGATTCAATCAAGTTAACAATAAAATCATTTAAACTAATCTCTTCATAATTATGGTATCTGACAGAAAATTTTTCACTGTTTATATAAATAGTCCTTTTCTGATCAATTTTTGCAGTAAATCCTCCAAGATCAATATCTGTCATTAATGCACCCAAAAGGATCAAACAATCACTTGATTCTACATATTCCCTAACAGAATCATGTCCCAAAGCACCTTCATAAACGCCTAAATATAATGGATGAAGTTCACTTATAACAGATTTACTTAAAATAGTCGATGATACAGGTATTTTGAGTTTTTCGATAAGATGCAATAATTCGTTTTGTAATCCAAATCTCTGAATTTCTACTCCTGCTACGATAACAGGCCTTATAGAAGAATTGATCATATCAATAGTCTCATGAAGTGCTTCCATCAATATGATAGGATCACTCTTGTCTTGGTAGTGGTCCACCTGAGCAGAAGTATTATTAGAATGGGTCTCTAGGAAAATATCTACTGAAACGATATCACGAGGTAGTTCGATATAGACTGGCCTTTTATAACGTAATGCTGCATTTAAAATTCGATCAATTTCTCGTGCAGCAGTTTCAGGATTATTTATTAGTACAGATGCAACAGTAATTTCTTCAAATACCTTAGACTGTGTATCAAAGTTCTTTACCTTATGATGAAGTAAGGGATCTTTTCTACGCTCTTTTATGCCAGGTGATCCACTGATTATTACAAGGGGGGATTTTTCAGCAAAAGCCTCTGCTGTAGGATTAACAACCTTTAATCCTCCAACACAGTACGTAACACAAACAACGCCTAATCCATTAATACGAGCATAAGCATCTGCTGCAAATCCGGCTGCTTGTTCATCACATGTATTAATTACTTTAATTTTACTCTCCATTAATTGATTAAAGAATCCAAGTATAAAGTCTCC
>DAIPKY010000204.1:0-2900 GCA_036769505.1 Nitrososphaeraceae archaeon | reverse complement strand
CTCTATTGCATCTAGATTTGAACTAATTGTTTTTGTATTATGTCCTATATCAATACATAACGCATCACTAATTGTGTGGGCTGGGTCGGCAGATATTAACAGTGTCCTATAACCTATTTCAGACAAGCCAATTGCAGTTGCACACGATGTAACAGTCTTTCCTGTACCTCCCTTACCGGTATAAACAATTAATCTCACGTTCTTTTCTTATACTATTATATAAATAAATGAGTTTTTAAACATTCAAATACATACAATCTATGTGTAATGATTAATACCATGATTATTCCAAATAGAAATAAATATTTTAAAGCAAATGGTGATTTGCTATTAAATGATTACATATGGCTATTCTTGTCAACAGTAATCTCTACAGTATGGAAGAGATTTTGATATATCCATTAACCCAACAGTTTAATCGTCTGCATTAGGCGTAAGTTTTAACACTAGATGTTGTATATTATTTTATAATTATAATTATTTTATTTTAATTATAGTTTGATAGTATTATAGCATATAAAATAAAAACTTGTTAGTATAATAGTAACATGAAAATAATTGTCATCCAAAAAGCAGAGCGAACATAAATCATCATTGCACTATCTTATCGTATTTATGTTGATAGCTATAATGACTGTCAGTTTGATAGCACTATTATTAGATGTGAAGTACAAGTATACATTCGTTCTTTTGTGTTTGAATATTGCTGCAGGTACAGCTACGACTTTAGGTATTATAGCTATAATGAGATATGGACTTTTAGGGGTACATGGAAAATCATATCTGTCTCTGACTATAGGTATTATATTATGGTTTCTTGCCGACTTAATCGTTTTCTATGATTTTATGGTAGCAGGAGAGGAACTAATTGATATTTCAATTGTAGATATCTTGTATTTTATTGGATACGGATTCCTCTCTTTACATTTATTTTTTATTCTCAAAAGTATACAAAGAAAAATAAATCTTGTACATGTCATTATTATATCACTACTTACTATATTATTTGTGATTTATGTTGTAACAAATTTTCTTGTTGCTGAATTTGACATATATGATAATATTATTTCTATAGTAGTAAGCCTAATGTATCCAATTCTGGATTTGATATTAATTGCCCCTTCTGCTATAATTTTGGTAAGCTTAAGAAATGATTATCAACAATCAATTCCTTGGTTCCTTTCTTCTTTAGCTCTGTTTATAAATGCCATAGCTGATGACGGATATGTAATTGATTTTATCAGCGATAATTCAGAAAACTTATGGATATGGGAATTATTCTATTTTGCTGACTTCATACTAATGTCAGCTGCATTATTTTGGTATAATAAATTTCATATTACCAATAATAACAAGATAATCCATGTTCCTAAATGATAAATTATTAAGGTATATGATACCAATCAATAATATAGTAAGAAAAATAATACTAGCTATACAAAATAATTTTGAGTTATTACGATAAAAATTAATAAGGTTAAGAGGAAAGGGTTCACCTATTAAGATGTAACATCTTCTTTCTTATAGCAAACTTAGAAAATAATTAGATGAGGCTTTTAACACTTATTACAAGCTCAAAAGTGGAGAATCTACAGAAAGTGATGAACAACTACAATACCGTAAGTTAATTTTTTGTTTTTCTGATTCTACTAAATTATAAGATATTCCACTGTTTCTAATATAACGTTGTATTTTAACTTAATTTTTTTATAATGTTATGCAAAATCTAAAAATTACTAGTTATCTATTCTTATTCAGACCCTAACCTATATAATATTTTAATCCTAATTAATAATATGCACGAAAAAAACCTTACGATATTTCTCAGCTATATACTCAATATTTCTCTTATTACAATAATCCCCATAATACCTATAAATGCCCAAATAAATCAAGCTCCTGAACTAGCTAAGGATGATAATGTAACTTCTACCATAAAACCACAAGGAACATCACTAGGGGCACAAAATGAAACTTCAATGACTGAAGATAAGTCTAAAATAACGAGTGGAGGTAATGTAACTTCTACCATAAAACCACAAGGAACATCACTAGGGGCACAAAATGAAACTTCAATGACTGAAGATAAGTCTAAAATAACGAGTGGAGGTAATGTAACTTCTACCATAAAACCACAAGGAACATCAATCGATAATACTAATTAATCCTGCCAAGAAGATTTAGATATTAATAGCATATGCTATGGAAAGAAATTGTTATAAAATTATTTTTAATTTAAAGAGCTTTGCTTTTATTATAAGAAAATTAGTTATTCTATTGTACATACCTATATCTTGTTTGTTTTACAAATATAGTTAGTAAATGAGCAAAGTATTGAAAAATCCAAAAAAAACAAATACTAATAAAAAGAAAAAGGTAAAGCAAACTGGAAAAAAAAATAGTCAATTTGCAAATAATAAAAAGAACTTAACTACACAGAAGAGAGGATCTGAACAGAAAAGCAAACCGGAAAAAGATATTGTAATAGAGAGATCAACTGGAAGAAAAGAAAAATTTGATACTAATAGATTAGCTCAAACTTCTAGTCGATCAGGAATACCATTTTTAATGGCAAAAGATATAGCCGAAAAAACTACAGAAAAGATCAAAAATAGTATTAATGATCTAAAGTCAAATGTAAAATCAACAGATGAGTTGGATCAAATTAATCAAACATCAGTAAATAAGAAATCAGAATCTGAAATAGTTGTTACAGCCGGTCAAGTAAAGAGATTAGTTGCAAAAGAATTGCAGGGAAGAAACAGACCAGATGTTGCATCATCACTTATTGGAGAACCAACAAATACTAATTCAATATCAAGCAAGCCAACAATTAATGATAAAGAACCGATACAAGATAATGTTGCAGCCAATAAAAACAGGCTTCGATTTGATCGAAG
>DAIPKY010000203.1:0-2903 GCA_036769505.1 Nitrososphaeraceae archaeon | reverse complement strand
CCTCTTCGCAGACAAATTTTTTATGATGAAAAAAGTTCATTACATATCGAATGTTTTTGTTATATTAAAACTATTTGTTATTAATAACGTTGTTACTAGAAATGACAATGCTATTAATAGAAGATTCAAACGAATTTTTACTTATTTGCAATTGTTCCATAATCTATTGTGATTAAATAAAAAAGTTAATTTGTAGAAAGAGAACATCAAATATTAAGTAGTATGTAAAAATTTGGAGGCGGATAAAATACCTTCAATTCTTTATATTTGTTTTAATCTAATGTAATACTTGGATGTCAAATAAATAGAAATTAAAATTTTATCCATAAACATCATGATTTTGGAGCAGTATATTGATAATATAATATAGATTTTTACAGACGAATCTAGAAAAAGTAAATGAAAAGGAATACTTGAAACTTTCCTAGTCATGTTTCCAAATAATAAATCTTATTTTAAGATAAAACAATAAGAAAGTAAATAATCTAAAATTAACAAGCATTTAAAACTAAATTTACTTTAAAAAGTTATTAAGAAGATTTTATCATATTACTATAATGAGTGATGAATCTCAAAAAGACGAAATCAAAGACGAAACGCATCAATTACAAGATATAGAGCAAGATGAGCTCGAGGATGAGGACGATGATGAATTCGAATCTGATGACGAGGATGAATTTGAAGTTGAAGAAGTAGAAGTAACTGAAAATAAAGAAAAAAATGCAGAATCAGAAAAGAAAGTTTAGTTTGATAAATTTGTTAATATTTTATATTTAATATTAGTATTAGTAATGTCAATAAATAAATCTTTATTTGGAATATCATTTTTATTTATATTCTACTATTTTATTGTCTAAAATTAATCTTCGATTTCTTGGTAATTGTCATAACTGTAATTTTAATAACTTTTTAGTACCAAATAAATAATAAATTCAAAGATGATTCTATTGAATAACTAACATTTTTCAATTAGGTTAAATGATAATTAGATATATTTGACATCTTGAAAATCTCCATGCACTAATTTCTGTTACCAATTACTTTAATTTCTTTCAAACTTCTTTCTATTTAGGTTCACTAGATCTGTGATAGTTATTGTAAATCCAGGTTAATTTTTGGAAGTAAATGTTCTTAGATGTTTTTAATAAAAAAAATCCCTGCTATAATTTAAAAAATTACAGGTATGAGAAAAAAATAAAAATAGATAACTCAAAGTTTATTATAAAATAACATGGAAGTTCAGGAAAACTCGTCTACCTTAGGATTTCAGGAGTATATGGTGGATATAATCAATAAAGGATCTTTATCTCTTTTGCTTTCAATAGGTCATAGAGTAGGTCTTTTTGATACTATGATATCTCTTCCTCCGTCAACAAGTAAACAAATTGCAATTGCTTCAAACTTAAATGAAAGATATACGCGAGAATGGTTAGCAGCAATGGTAGTTGGAAAAATTGTGAACTATGATCCCTCCAATGATCTGTATTTTTTTCCAAAGGAAAAAGCTGATCTTCTAACTAGAAAAACAAAGATATACAATTTTGCTGCTTCCATGCAGTGGATACCAATACTAGGTCAGGTTGAAGATGAAATTGTAAATTGTTTCAAGCAAGGTGGTGGTGGTGTTCCATATTCCTCTTACCATAGATTTCATGAAGTGATGGAAGAAGAAAGTGCTCAAACAGTATTGTCTGTTCTTTTTGAATCCATAATCCCTCTTCTACTTGAACTTGAAGAGAGACTTAAAAAAGGAATAAACGTTCTGGACATTGGTTGTGACAGTGGTCATATCATGAATATGATGGCAAACCAATTTCCTCTCAGTAGATTTACAGGTTATGACATTTCACAAGAAGCAATAAAAAATGCACAATCTCAATCCTTAACAAATGGTAATAAAAATGTCGATTTCAAAGTAAAGGATGTTTCTAAAATTTTAGATCGACAAACAAATCTATCTTTTGATCTAATTACAGCCTTTGACGCCATCCATGATCAAGCTGAACCTGGAATCGTTTTAAGAAATATTGTCTCTTTATTGAAGCCTAGAGATGGAGTTTTTTTGATGCAAGATATCCTTTCATCATCTTTACTAAAAAATAATCTAGATCACCCATTAGGAATATTTCTTTATACTATCTCCTGTCTCCATTGTATGAGTGTATCTCTTGCTCAAGATGGCATAGGACTTGGTGCAATGGGGGGGAAAGGAGAAAGCAGTTGAAATGCTTAAAAAAGCGGGCTTTACGAAAGTTGATGTTAAACAACTTCCACATGACTTCCAAAATTATTATTACATATGCCGTATAAATAAGTTGTAAACACACATAACATTCTTAATAGTACCATTCACTTAAAAAAGTCTAAAAGATTAGTATGGTTGAACCATTAGAACGGCCCATATCGTCATACGTGAGCAAACAATTTGTAATGGTTGATGAAAATGTTTCTGTCGCCAATGCGGTAAAACTTACCCAGCCAAAAAATATTGAAACAATCATTGTTACATCTAATGGAAAACCTGTAGGTATAGTCACAGATAGTGATATTTTAGAGAAGGTCGTAATAAAAGGAGATGACTCTGATTTAGTATTTCTAAAATCTATAATGACGTCTCCAATTTTGACCTTGCATAGTACCGCAAGTCTCAAACAAGCAATTGAATTGATGAGAGTACAAAAAATTAAACGGGTTCCAATAGTTGATTCTCATAATAAAAATGCTCAGATCATAGGGATTGTTACACAGAAATTTCTTGCAGAAGCGATTCGAAATTCAGTAATAGAAAAAACTTTTAAAAGTTATAGAGTTTCAATAAAAGAAAATTACAAGCCAATTTTTGGTAATATAGGTTTTATTATGCAATTTGCAGGAATCTTAATGATTGTTCCTGCAATATTTGG
>DAIPKY010000202.1:0-2912 GCA_036769505.1 Nitrososphaeraceae archaeon | reverse complement strand
AGCAAAGAATATAGGGTCAAATCTTACTGATGTTGCCAAGGGCCTAGCTAAAACTCTTGGTAAAGGATTACAAGATTTATCAAAGTAATCATTTTTTTATTTGAAGAAATTAAAAATTAAACATATTTTTTACTTCTTTAATCTTCATGACAATATAAATCAGTATAACGGATCAGTTGCAATAAGTTTAGATTCAATAATACTTTCATTAAATTTCTAATACTAACGGCTGTATAGAATGTTACTGAGGAGAGGATCCGATCTAGGCTGAACCTTTAAACTACAAAAATAATTGCCATGGCAATAAAAATTTAATGAAATTTAAGATTTATAATTAACAAAGAGAATTACCTCATAGTTAAATATTACAATTATAATAGAATTACACTTTCACAACAAAATCATAATTTAATCTGTGCCGTATCAATTATTGATTGCTATGTTCTTAATAGGTTCTGGCATCGTATATTATGAATAGTATTTAGAAGATTCTGAAGTATGGGAGCCGATTCAATTCCTATCCTTCCAAAAGATCATAATTCTTAAGGTATATTATTAATGCGGTAAAGTAACAATTAAGAAAAATAATAATAAAAACAATTTTCTATATTCTTTTTATAGTAAATTTGTTAACAAAAATTTTTATATAAAAAAGGTATTTAACAAATTTACATTGAAATACACTAACTTATTTGTAATAATGCCAGTAGCATTTCTTACAATTATGCTCGGCTTTTCAACACTCACTGTTGCAGGATTTGCGCAATCCGCAGAAACAAACCAGACTATGCAAAATGCAGGTGAATCTGCAAATCAGACCGGCGGAGAGATGAAAAAAAATGCTAGTGATACCGGTTCCAAGGTCACTGAAGGTGCAAAAGATGTCGGTTCCAAGGTCACTGAAGGTGCAAAAGATACTTTGGGAAAGATCGGCGAAGGACTTGAAAACTTAGGAAAGTAAGAAGATATACTTTTTATATTTTTCAATTTTTATCTTTTAACATTTTTTTCGATGAGATCTATATCCATGCTTTAAAAAAAATTAGATCACATTATCTGCATTAATTGCTAATGTTTTGTGACTCTGGACCTTAGTCTTAGTAAATGATATTTTTTATTTATTAAATATGAAATATTTTTTAGCCTTGCAATATTTTTAATAATCGTAATTTTAAAACCCCAAATTTTCTTATACAAGAAATAAGTTAAATATGATGTAATACTAGCCATTATATGTCAAACGATATTACTGATTTTAATTCTGAAGATATCACTAAAAAAGAAGCAAGAGGGTTAGGTGATGATACTGATTTTGGTGAAGTTCAAGAAATTTTAGGAGAATATATAATAACTCAAAAAGGTACTGTAGATAAAGAGAGATATTATATTCCCAAGAGTTTAGTGGAACGTTTTGATGGAGAAACAGTTTATTTTAAAGTGACCAAAGAAGAAGCAAAACAATATAAACGCGACTAATTGTAATATTTTTCATTACTTATTATTAAAATTTAAGTTGGTAGTCCCCACTGGCTGATCTAATATAACAAATTTTCTTTTTTAAGTGCACAGGTAGTTACTAAAACCAAGATTCTTTCTAATAGTATTTTGTGCATGAATATAAGTTATTTTAATTATTTTATTCTAACCTCTACCTAGTAGGCGATTAAATAACAATTGACCCAATGTCGACTTCAAATAGATCTCGTGTTTATCGTAATTATCTTTAGATACATTAACACCAGTCAATATTGTATTGTCATCATTCGAAATTATTTCAATCTTTTCTGTTCTATCTATAAATGTTGCACCATCTGACATCATATACAAATCGTAACTAACTAAATGATGAGCTTTATTATGATGCGAAAAATGTATGTCTGGAGATAATTCCTTATTTCTGAAAAATCTTGGTTTACTTCTTGGTCTCTCTAAGCTATTTATTAATTTATAAATGGCATCAAAATAAGGAATAACGTTTTTAACAAATTCTTTTAGTTCAACTGTTTCCTTCGGATAGATGCCATAACATTTTTCATTCCATTTTAAATAGTAATTACTAATTTCTATTTTTGGTTTCTCATATCCATTAGCTATAATATATTGTAATATTATGTCTTGCGTAAACTTCAATTAAAGAGTAAATGTTTTTCAGGTTATATTAAATATCATCAAATAAATATTTTTAAAATATATTTATAAACTTTCTCTGGTTTGTTTATTTCTATCAATTCTAAAAGCTGCTTGCCTCCATTTTATATTGCGGAGAGCATTCATCTTAGTTGAGGGAGGTTTCACTATTGGTTCAGTAGATGAATGCGGTATAATAGATATTTTTTCGAGAGAAGGAATTTTTGAACGGATAGACATTTCAATCCTTAAAGATAACATTTCTATATCTGAGAGGGGTTCATCACCGCTTAATTCTATATGAATTTCTGCCTGGTCAACCATACCGGAGGAACGTAGTAATACGTTTTTAACTTCGACCGCTTCGTTACTGAACTCCTCAGAAATTATCTTTTTTATCATATCTGTTAGTTGAGGATTTTGCCATGAATCCACAAGTATAAGAGATGATCGCTTTAATGACAAATATGATACAGAGAATATGTATCCTGCAATTATCATTCCACCTATTGCATCCATTTGTAGAAATCCAAATTGAGTTGCTACTAGTATACTAAAGAAACCTATTACTGATGCTGAGCCGTCTTTTATTGAATTTCGAGCATCTGTTTTAAGTGAAAGAAGATTATATTTATTTGCAATCTTTCGCATTTGAAATGCCCTGTGTAACGATAATGCACTCGCTCCAGCCAAGACAATCATTACCAATATTGGTTGTTTTATTTCATGAGGATGTAGTAATGATTGATATGAATTATAAAAGATGACCATTCCTATTGCTACCA
>DAIPKY010000063.1:0-8947 GCA_036769505.1 Nitrososphaeraceae archaeon | reverse complement strand
TAATTTTAGTAAATGAAGGAAACGAATTAACAACTTTGGATTATCTTGTTGATGGGATTGTAACTCTAAAATTAAATAAATTTAATCACATCCATATAAGAGAGATGAATTTAACAAAGTTAGGAGGAATTGATATAAAGAAAAATTCATTCGTATACACTTTAAATAATGGAATTTTTAAAACATATGAACCGACTTATCAGTATGATCATATCTGGAATCAGATTATTAGTTCACCAAACAATAAATTTTTTAACGAAAAAAAAATTGTTAAAATTGATTCCGGTCATCTTTCACTTAATAAAGATCTAAATGGAGGATTTACCAAGAAATCTATAGTAATATTAGAGTATGCCCCAAACATAGAAATTAGATATATTATTTTATTTTTGTTTAATTTTATTACTAATTGCATTAGTAATTCCCATATGCTATTATTAGACACTAAAATTGCCAACGATATTACTTCTCTTTTAAATTTGATCCGATCGCATATTGTAGACCCTAATGATTACGACAAATTCATTAAGTTAATTAATTTTAATTTGGATACAAATTTTGATAATTTATATAATAATTTAAACACTGATTTATTATTTAATCCTATTTCTGAAGAAATAAAGAATTTTAAATCCAATTCAATGATATTTGGCATTTTAAATTTTGATAGATATAAAAATATAGATGAGTATAAATTGATTAATACCTTGAAAGAAAAGTTAGATCTTTCTTTTCTACTTGTCCAAACAGGAATTAAGCCTGAATTGTCTCAACAGTTATTTGATTATAAACTTACAATCAAGAATTTTAATGATGTAATATGTATCCATTTAACATATCCATATTTAGGACTATATGGCCTTGAAGTAGTGAATCGAGAACCTTCTAATTTTTCAATCAGAATAGATCCATTAATATAAAATAATTAAAAATCTCTTACAGTTAGTTAGATACAGTATATATTAGTCTATCAGAATTATTAAATCGTTATTTCTGAATGAAAAATGAGATTAAATAAATGATAACCAAGAATAACTCAATCGTCAACCTAAATTGCAGATGGTTCTATTTAACTATGAGAATTTTGCTATGCAATCAAGTCATGCTGCATCATCCTCATACAGTATAATTATCTATAAAATTATAATTTTAAATTAAACTGAAAAGGACTAGTTTAAAAGTCTTTGAATATCAAAATGGACAATTGTAATATTTAATATGCCTTAGTAGTGTGATTCTGTATGTATATTAGTAAAAACATGGGCCGAAAGGGAGTTGAACCCTCGACCTTTCGATTATCAGTCGAACGCTCCACCAAGCTGAGCTATCGGCCCAATTTATTACATACTAGTGTTGGTGCTTTATTTCAAAGACAATTTAAATTTTTTTTTTATCTCAATATATTATTAGTAGCACTGTGGCCTATTTTCAATATTTTGTTAGATAGATTAAATTTAATAACTGCACAATAAAAATGCATTTAAGACTATAATATTGTTATAAGGTATGATTTATGATTAAAAAAATTGAAGGAGTTGCTATTATTACAAAGAATCTAAATAAAACTGCATATGAAGCATCTGAATATATTACTAAAATACTTTCAAGAAAAAATATCAAGGTATCATTTATCCCTCCGTTTGAACCATCTAATTTTAAAAATAACAGTTCTAATTTTACCTCATTAGTAAACGAAATTGATCTTATTATCGCACTAGGAGGAGACGGAACGACTTTACGAGCTTTTAGATTTCATCCAAGTGATATTCCTGTTTTTAGTATTAATGTTGGAGGTACTAGAGGAATACTTTCTGAAATTAAATTGGACCTAATTGATTATGCTCTAGATGCGATTTTAAATGGAAATTATTACTATGATGAAAGAATTCGAATCCAAGCTTCTTTATCCAATGAATTTTTTCCTCCTGCGTTAAATGATATATTACTTTTTAGAACTAATCTTACTAGAACACCAACTATAACGTTAAAATTTAGAGATGGTGCCAGTAGTCAGCGCATGGATGGAATAATAATATCTACTTCAACAGGATCGACAGGTCATTCTTTTTCCTTAGGGGGACCAGTAGTACATGAAGAATTAAATTGCCTAGTAATTAATCCAATAGCTTCAATTAATAAATTACCATCTATAATAATACCTCCAGAGGAGATTGAAATTTATAGTAATCACAAGTTAGATTTAGTGATAGATGGTCAAGATAAATTTTTGGTTGAAGAAAATAGTACTATAAAAATAACTCAATTTCCAATTAATGCTCGTTTTATAAGATTGAGAAAGAAAGGCTTCAGACAACTTGAAAAACTTGGATTCTAACATATTCATTTTAGATTCTAGTGCTTTCTATGCTGGTTTCTATCGCTCTCTTTACTCTAAATTCTATACAACAACATCTATTTTACAAGAGGTTAAACATTTATTAAAATCCTACTCTATAACCGTAGACCTACTAATTTCATCAGGGGTGCTGGTGATACAAGACCCAATGAAAGAATCAGTTGATAAAATAATTTATACTGCAAACCTTTTAGGTGACATTAAAAAACTTTCACAAGCTGATATTTCTATTATATCTTTAGCTTATCAATTGAATAGGATTTTAGTATCTGATGATTATTCAGTTCTAAACGTATCTAATTTCCTTAAAATTAAGACTGTTTCGTTAGGTAATGAGGGTATAGTAACCTTAAGAAAATGGAAAAATTTTTGTAAAACGTGTAATAAACAATATGCACCAACTATTAAAGAATGTGAAATTTGTGGGAATACAACAAGAAGGAATTATAAAAAATTTCATACTCCAACAAGTTAATCGATCATTCTTTAATGATTGTTGTATCCTTAAATCTAGAAATATATAAGTTTAACAAATGATGATCGTGCTCCAACCGAATAATGAAAAATGTAGAGAAATTTACTATAAGAATTATTCCCATTTAATTTATTAATCTTAAATAATCATGATAGTGTCATTAGTTGATAGGTCTATCAGTTTTCAAGAATAACGTTTCATTATTATTAATAATAATTATAATTGGAATAGGTTCCCTCTCTATTATATCCTATCAATCGGCGTCTTTTACAGCTGACGAAATAAAGAAAATAGCAGAAGAAGATATTAAATCTAATGCAAGAATACAAGCTTATGATTTATCTAGAATCCTTGTTCATAGTCTTGATTCCATAAATTCGAACTTAAAAGTTTTAACATCTTCCCCTTTTCTTTTTGAAAGTGATATTGATCAAGTGCAGAATTTACTTTATTCCGCACAATCGTCGACCCTTAATATTACAGATGCATATTACTGGATAGATGTTAATGGCAGAATTGTGACTTCTAGTAAAATATATCAAACGGGTAAAGCTAATGAAATTCTAGACACTCAAAATCAACCTTTTTTTCTAAATCCTAAAAAGACACTGACTCCGTATTATAGTACTTCTATTACATCTAAAGGAAGCCCATCATCATTTTTATATATTTCTTATCCATTAATAAAACAACAAATATTAAAATACCAAAATAATACTTATAATGCAAAGCAGATATTTAATGGAGTACTGGTAGCAGCAATAAGTGTAAAATCACTTGGTGTATTTCTTCAAAATGAAATGACATCTTCTATTATTGGAAATGTAGGATTGATGGATAGAGATGGTGTCATAATATATGCAAGAAATCAGTCACTAATAGGTAATAATTATATGTCAAAGGAATTCCAATCGTTAATACCAAATGATCTCAGGGAAAGTTATAATAAAATAATCAAAAAAGGCTTAGAAGGAAAATCTTTGGCAGAAGATTTAACTTATAATGGATCAGCTATAACACTTTCATATGAACCAATTGTAATCGATGGAAAATATTTATGGACATTATACGTAAGCTTTCCTCATCAATTGGCAAGTAATGTAGGTTCCCTAATAGCACAACAAAATAATTTTAGTACTCTAATTGTAGTTATAACTGGTTCAGTTACTTTTGGAATAATTTATCTAATTTTGTCCTGGAATAAGAGATTAGAAGGAGAAGTCAATACACGAACAGGTGAATTAAAAAATACAAACATATCTCTAATGAAATCAAACGAACTACTTGAAGACGCGAATGAACAATTAAAAGTGCATGATAAAATGCAAAAAGAATTTATCAATATCGCCGCACATGAATTGAAAACTCCAATCATGCCTATACTTGGAGAAGTCGAAATAATTGAAGAAGATCTTGATCCTAAAACTAAAACTGTCAAAGTAGAAGAAGAACAGATTCAATTGATAATACGTAATGCAAAAAGGCTAGATAGATTAGCATCTGATATTCTCGATGTTACTAAGATTGAAAGTAATTCATTAAAGCTGGAAAAAACCTATTTTAATCTTAATGATATTTTATCCAATTCTATTAGAGACATCCAAAATCAAGTTTCTTCAGAGGATGTGGGAACGAAAAATATCAAAATATTCTATGAACCTGTTGACATACTAGTATCAGGAGATAAAGAAAGAATCAATCAAGTAGTTAGTAATTTATTAAGCAATGCATTAAAATTTACTGATGAAGGATTTATAAAGATAAAAATAGAAAACACAAACAATAGTGTCATTATTAGTGTGGAAGATACTGGAAGTGGAATTCATCCTGAAATTTTTCCACGTTTATTTTGTAAATTTGCAACGAAATCTGATAAAGGAACAGGTTTAGGTTTGTACATTTCGAAAAATATTATAGATGCTCATGGAGGGCGAATTTGGGCACAAAACAATAGATCAGGAATTGGAGCAACATTCTTCTTTAGTCTTCCATTAGATAAGAAAAAATAAGAGTGTTCTTTTATTATTACTCCTAACTATAAAGTATCGTTTCGTTCATAGTAAATATATTGTATACATATTGATGTATAATAATTCCATCTTGTAGAAATAAAATATCTCTCTATCGGTTTTAAGTTGTGCATATGTGCATTTAATATTTATTGACATTTATTAAAATAGAATAAATAATAAATGGATATTTTGATAATAAATACAATATGTATGTACTTTCATTAATATGGTCAGGGAATAGGTTGAATTTATATCTAATTTGATTACCAACACCATTGAAAGGTTAAGAACGAATTAGGAAATATTTGATGCGAGTATAAAGGAAGTAGCAATTTTTAAAATAGGAATTTTTAGCATATATGCGAAGTGCGGGATTTGAACCCGCTCCTTACATTCACAAGTTATACAATTCAAAGAAGCAGACTTGCAAATTAAGAATTACAACTCATTAATCAGCCATTGAGAGACAATAACGAGGGAAAAGAAGATGCATTCGCTTATTTACCGGATCAAAAATTTAAGTTGTCGTATTGAACATGACATTGTGGACATTCTTTTATTAAATGGTTAATTATTAAGAAATCTACTATAAGAATATTATGAAAATATTTACCTGTACTGGTCCAGTAGACCTTGAGATGGAGGTCGTAGAGACAGATCAGGATATGTGCGACAACTGTAAATGTAAAGTCATAAACGCTATGCAAGAGAGATTAGAAGAATCGAGACCTTTCATCCAGCATAGGGATAGGAAGAATCCATCGGAAAAGATAGACGATGTGTCTTTCAGATTGCTTGTTTTGGCATAACTTGATACCAACTCTACTAATGTGATATGGTTCTACTAGGATAATATCGCTAGAGTAATAAATTAACAAAGAAAAGTTGTAAAAGTTTTATATTCTTTGTTGGAAGAGAAAATATTTACCGAAATAATTGTCTAAAATTGTATTCAAATATTTTTATTCAAATATGTCGTATATATATTGAGGGGAAATATAGATGAAAAACTCACTTATTGCAATTCAGTTCTTTGTGATAACTACAATAGTCTATGCATTTCTAGTCCCTATATTTTTTGAAATTGGTAATGCTTTTGGAGAAAGAGAATACATTGTTGATGAAGATGCTAATAATAAGGTAATGTATAGTCAACAGGTAATAGATACGAAATGTAAATCTCCATGTCCATCTAGTGCAGAAATGTGCATTGCAATGTGCGCTTAAACCTTTTTTTTATTTCGTTTTTATTAAAAATTAAAGCCATAACCCACTACTATTAGGAGCGAAACAATAATAGAGAAGGTTATGGTGGCGATGGATCTTATATTTGCCTATAAGATTGTCAATAAATAGGTATGATTGTATTTAATAATTTGAGACAATTTAGTTATTATTATTATAATATTTATTTGATAAAAATGAAAGAATGATAAATTAAATGCCATAGCCATCATCATCATGACATATACTTTGGAGAGAATAGACCACTACGAGGGCTATGGCTTTATGATGCCTTATGCTTTGCCTATTCGATTATTGTAAATATCAATTGATTTTAAAATATTAACAATCTGTAAACTAGGTTAATCGACTATGAATAATAATATTTAATTGCCATAGCCTGAACTAATGATGGCAGAAGACTTTCTTGGTCTAAGAATCAATAATTAGATCTTTGATATTATAGATTTAACAATCACCTTATCAATTATTATATCCTAATTTTTTGACATTAAAAAAATCAGGTCATCATCCCTTAAAACTATAGACAAATAAAGAAATTAAATTTTCTTGTTATTTTTATATTCTCACTACATTTTTGTTGTAAAATTTTTATAAATCATATCCTACGCTTTTTATAAATCTGAGTTGTATTTCTGTAGGCATCTATAGCAATGTTCAAGTATTTTAATATATAATAATTATAATGCTTATATTAACGAGACAGATTAGTATTGAGACAAAAGACATTCTCATGGATATAGGAAAGAAAGGTGAAATTTTTCACGCCATTATAAGTACATTACTAGATATTTATGAGAGAAAAAGGAAGATTATAGAAAAAATGAAAAAAGGAGGATTAATTTAAATTGGCGTATATCCCTGAGGATTTGAACAAGGAATTAAGAATTATAATAACAGTAGAAGAAGCCCAATATTTAAGAGAATTATTGCACAACGTAGATAATAGAATTTTGAAAAATCTGCACTACAAAGTTTCTCATGCATTATTTCAGACGTGGAAAGTATCAGATGAATCTTAGGAATGAAATAGCAAGAGTGATAATAGATATTGATAAACATCAAGAAACTCAAGATGAAAGAAAATATATTCATTAGATAAATATAATATAAACAAAACTATGGAGACAAATGTACTCGAAGTAGCAAAAAATATTTTAATTTTTTTTCTCACTTTACTTGCTAATGTCGCTGCATATTCTCCAAACATTAAATTTTTAATATCTTGTTTTTGGTCTTTACAGTTTCCTTCACATTCTCTAGAGTAGTTTCTACTTTTGTTAATCGTTTATCTAATCCATTATTTAGATGGTGTATATATTTCATAATCGATATTGTAGCAAGTATTATTCCAATAATGAAGACTAGGAAGTCTTTACAAAGAAGAAGCATATTTGCCCTAATAAAGATAACAAATCTTCAGGAACTACTACTACAACAACAAAAGAGAGAGAAATAAGTCCTCCATCAACAGCACAAAAACCTCGTTATTACAACCCTTATGCTAAAAAACGAACACCATATGCTTCTACTTTTGCAAATCAACAACAACCTAAACCAAAAATGTCTAATTCATTTGAATATTTGCAAGGTTCAATAATAGAAATTCAAAAGAAATACGAGATTTTGTCTGATATTGTTACGGAGTATGGTGGTAAGGTTCATGGGTCTCAAAGGGATAGAGATCCTAAAACTGGTCTTATTGACTTGTTAGTATATTATGAAGTTCCTTTGGGACAGAGAGATGAAGTAAAGAGGAAATTTGATAGTTTATAGTGGTACAATTATTGTCTGTGGTTCGCCTGATGCTGTAGGAGTTGCATATGCTATATTACATTTGATAGACTGACTAAAACTACTACTACCTAATTGAATAACGCATGCATAAATTTCAGAACCTGATTCTATCGTTTTATTCATTGTAATTGGAACATTTATCATTTTACTAGGAGAATATGAGTCTTCTTGACCTGGTTGAATTTCTGCTCTTGAAACATCTACTTTTTTTACTTGAACAGCATCATTGCTACTTAGAAGAGCGATCATATGCTTTTCTGAACTTGATGATATTTCTCGTATATTAATAATAAAATTGTTAGAATTATTAGTATTATTATTGGTAGTTGAGGTTAAACTATTATTACTATCGTCTTCTTCTTGTTCTTGTGCTATTACTGAATTTACAGACATTGTAAAAAATGTTATAATTAAAAAAATACTGCATGTTAACAATAACATATCTTGTTTCATGTTCTCATATTTGACTAAAGATATCCTAATAAAGTTTTATAATTGTAAGAAAGTAATCAATTATTAGAAGAGATGAGAATTGGAAATATTTAATCAGGTAATTTTGAATGTATTGTTAGGTCTCCAATAAGTTTTATTGGTATTCTTCCTATTAATTTTCTCTGCAATTCTTTTTTATCTTTTATCTTTTCAGGTACATTTTTTGTAAATTCACCTCGGATAATTAACGTTGCATGATTTGATTCAAGATCTAAATCTTTTAAGCGGATAGATAATGATTCCGTTGCCCTTAAACCAGTAGCGGCTAATAACATTACATATGTTTTTAGTCGTAAATCAGAACAACCATTTAAAATTTTGATGATATCTTCTTTATCTATCGCTTCTTTATGTCTGAATATCGTTTTTGGAAATCTTACCTTTAACTTGAATTTTCTTGGAGTTATTTCTATATCATTATATTCAAGAAATGTTTTTACGGTTATTATTTTCTCTCTGAATGATATACTAGATAAATTACGATTGTCCTGTAAAAATACACAAAATTCGTTTATAATATCATAAGGGTCATACTCTTTACTTTTTAATTTTTGAATTAGTTTATCTAAA
>DAIPKY010000062.1:0-8958 GCA_036769505.1 Nitrososphaeraceae archaeon | reverse complement strand
CTTATGCTTTACATATACTTGGTTTTTATAAATCTGTTTGACTTTTTCTAATGTATCTATGTCTTTTAGGCTCTTGTCAGTACGAATATTTTTTATCCTTGGAAATCGTAATGCAAATCCACTATTATGCCTGTCACTTTTTTGTATTGTATCAAATGCTACTTCTAAAACTATTTCAGGCTTAACTAAAATTCTATTACCATTATCTTCTACAATGATTTCTCTTAATATTTCAGTCATTTCATCTATCTCTTTATCAGTCAACCCAGAATATGCCTTTCCAATTGTTTTAAGCCTACTATTTTCAAGATAATTGTTATCATTGTCATTCAAATTCAAATAATGATTATCATCATCATCATCATCCTTTTCATCTATTACTGCAAATGTATAGTCCGATAATACTCCTGCTCTTTTTCCATGACCATATTCCGCAATCACGATTACCGCATCAATTGTATCTAATTCCTTCTTTAACTTCATCCAGTATCTGCCTCTTTTTCCTGGATGATATTGAGATAGCGGATCCTTTATTACTAATCCTTCATGGCCGATATCTTTACTTTCATTAAATAATTCAATCACTTGTTCTATTGAGTCTGAAATTTTATAACTTGAATTGATTATAGGTTTTTTAAAAGAAACTGTTGATAAAATATTTTTTCTATCCAACAGTGATTTCTTTAGTACTTGATTATCTTTAAAATACATTATATCATAAACTATGTAGTATATAGGAATTTCAGTGGTAATATCGTCAGTAACATTTTTTCTTCTAAGTCGTTTCTGAAGCTCTTGGAAATGTAATGGTCTATCATTTTTAAAGGCTATTAGTTCTCCATCTAAAATAAAGTCTACTACCTGATTATGTATTGTTGTATCTGTAGTTCCTATTGTAGATTCTGTTGCAGCTTTTACTAATTCAGGAAATGCATATGTTATATCTACAAGATTACGAGAGAAGAGTCGTACTTTATTATCAAACTTATGCATTTGTAACCTTATTCCATCATATTTATATTCGCAAATCAAAGGTTTATTGTAATAGTTTATTATCTCTTCTGCACTAAACATAACATCTGCTAACATAAAACTTACTGGAACAAATGGTCTCATTATTGCATTGTGAAGAATATTTTTTTTTGCTAAAACTGCTACTTGTGATATATCCCCTGAAATGAGCATGGCTTCTCTTATATATTGTAATTCTCTATCAAATGCTCGAGACAAAGCAATCTCCATAAGGCCTTCAACTGAACCAATTCGCATTTCACCAGTAATAATTTTAATAAGATATTTTGATTCGAGAGGAGAACAAGCAATAATCAATCCTTTTAATATATTTTTTTTATTTTTATTTGAACCAGAACCACTTATGTTTGCTATCTTTTTAAATTGATGATAAACGTAACTTAATGATATTTTCTCCTGTTGATCAAAAAGAGATATAATATGTTTTTTAGATACTGCATATTCTGCCATTGCACCTATATCTCCATGTTTTAGATGAATATTCTGAATATCTTTAATATCTAGCATTGCAATTTCAGAAAGAGACTCCATAATAGTACTGAATCCTATATTGAGTGTCCTCGTCGAGCCTATAGGAAATGCCCTTCCTGATAGGAATAAAACTGCAATAGATAATGAGGTTTCATCAAGATTGGTTATATAGTTTGAAATAATATCTATTTTTTCATTCTTTTTAGTGGTAGATCTAATTTTTTCACAGGTTTCTACAAACAGGGAAAATCGATCATCATTACTCTGGTTTTCCATATCTATTGAATATCTATATTATCTCTATAGTCACTAAAATAACATATGCTTGAGAAAATAGTTAATATGTAAAATGATTTCACTATTACCTGCTTTCGACTATTAGGCTTGTCAATATTCAAGATCATGTTAAATACTTGAATATAGTTAATACCGCTATTGGGAACTGGCCGTTCTTCTATTGTTGTAGTCGATGACGAATCTGATTTAGTATTTATGTTTAAAGTAACGTTAGAGATGAACAGCTATAACGTTATAGGATTTACCAATCCAGTTGAAGCTCTTGAGTATCTAAAAAAAAATCATGATAAATGTGCTCTTTTAATAACAGATTATAGAATGCCAGAAATAAATGGATGCGAGCTAGGTACAAAGATTAAAGAAATTGATGATAAGATAAAAGTAATCATAATAACTGCATATGAAAATATTATAGAGAATACCTTCGATTTTGAATTGATAAAGAAACCTATATCAACAGTTAAACTATTAGAGGTAGTCGCGCATAATATTAATGACGACAAATAATAAAATTATCATTATATGATATATCACTTTACAAATTTATTACAAATTTATAGATAATTGAGTATATTTTTTAGAAATAATTTCATCAAAGTATTAGTGAAAGAAGAAGAAAGAATCTCGATAGAATTTAGAATTGATTTTTAAATTCCTTCCTTCTTTCTTTTTATAGTCAATATACTACTGTATATCAATAAACCTTGTAGTAAATATCCACCAATAATCAAAACTATAGTATTCAGTGGTTTTGAAAAAGTTATCATTCTATTAATATGAGCAGTAACAAGACTATTACCAATAATAATTAATAGTGCAATGAAAATACATACATAAAGTGGCTTATTATTACCTATTCCTTTTGCAATAAGAATAGCTAATATGATGAATGTTAATTCTAGTATAATTGCATTAATTATAAAATTTGGATTACCAAATGGAATACCTATGAGGCCTATTAAAATTATTGAAAATAAAATAATCAATACCTGATTTTTTGGATGCAAAGTAAGTATTCTTTCCTCTTGTATACCTAGGAATAAAATTTATTAAATTTAATTGTTACACCATTTCATACAAAATAATAGGAGGTTATGAAAACTTATTAGACCATACGATTAATTCTAATTCTTTATTAATTCTATTTCTATTTCCTTTTAGTAATATCTAGGTTTTTTATTTTTATAGTAAAGGAAAATAATTTCAATTATCCGCAGTTTATATTCTATAAACCGTAGCATTTCCTTAATTAAATAAAAAATATGGTCAAGATTTGCTCTTTCTGTTATTTATTATAATATAGTGTGAGAAATATAAAATTATCTAAGAGAAAAAATAAGAAAACTTTTATAATTTCAAAGAATCTTTTTTCAAGAGGTTTGTATGCATATAAAAACTATTATAAAAAAAAACATAACCTTTAAAGACTTTCCAGGAACTTAGTTTATTAACGGCTTTTTTCTATTGTGTATTATATAAAAATTGACTGTTGCTTCTATTCCTTTTAAAAACAATGGCTTAGCTTTTTTGATCGCCATAATAGCGGGCGTATTTGGATTCTGTGGTATAGGACACATCTATATTGGAAAGGTATTATATGGTGTGCTAATAATGTTTATAGGTTGGATTGCGTTTGGAATCGGAATAGTTGTATTTCTCGCTGAATTTATATCGCAAAATGATTCCATAATACAGGGTCTTAATTTATCTATGATCTTTGGAATAATCTATGTTGTAATTTGGATAATTCAAGCTCTTGATGCAAACAGATTAGCCAAGAAATATAATAAATATTTAATGACTAATAGTAAACCTCTATGGTAAACACAATGATTATACAAAGAAGAAGTTTATCAAAGCAAATTTTTATCTCTTGATATGCAACTTAGTAGTTTTCTTTAATCTTATATGAAATTATTAATCGATTGAATCTAATAAGATAGTCATATTTTATTTATGAAATTTTATAGTGTACTATTTTTTAGTATATAAAAAAAAATATTATATATATATATATGTATAGGATTATGTTAAAAAAATCAAAAGTCTCTCTATTGTTTTTTATAGTATATGTAACCTTAAAGGAATTGACACTAGTTTTAGTGAAGATAGTAAAAGGTTCCAAAATTAAGTAGCACAATAAAAGAATATATTGATAAATAAAATTAAATAAAAGTCATAATAAATAGACAGATAAAATTATGAAGTCATTCATTTGCAACATTTGAAGCTAATTTTGTAATAAGAGAAATAAAATAGTTGTTTTTGTTATTAATCCTTTGGTCGATACTTCATTAAAGTATGAGCTATATCCTCGATATCTTCTAGATTACGTGTAAGTCTAGCAATTTGCAAAACATCTCTAATATCTTTGGTGTTAATATCATTCCAAACCACTTCTGCTATTCTTGTTGAAACTCTTTCGTCTAGATATTTGTACCTTGATTTGATTAAATTATTCGAAATAGTTAAAAATTCATCCCAAGTATATTCAGGTAACTCCAGTTTCAAAAAACGCGATTTTAACGGTTGAGTCAATTTAGTTAATTCATTACAAGTAGCAAAAATTTTTATACTCATTTTTTGTTGTCTGAAACCTTTAGTTCTTTCAGCTTTCATTTCACTCAAAATTCCTGTCTCCATCAAGTTGTATAGGACAGTTTGATCTTTTTTGGTTAATTTATCAATTTCATCTATAAGAAGAAATTTAGTATTTGGATTGGAAAATAAAAAATCTACTATACCTATACCACTAGTTGCAGTAGAATCTATAAAATAAGAGTTAGAAAGTTCTGTAGACATTTCTAATAAAAAAACTGTTTTTGAAGTAGCAGGGGGTCCAGTAAAAAGAATGTGGACGTGCTCTTTAGAGATTATACAACGCATTAAAAATTTTTTAATATCATAATATCCAACTATTGAATTAAATAATTTGTCTTCATAATTTTTATGAGAAAATAAACTAGAATCTAAATTTTTTTTATATGTTGTGTTAGAAAATTTTTTAAAAATTGTTTTAAACAATAACCTTATAGTAGAAAGTGGATTGTAATATTTAACAATGTCGAAATGAATAAGGATATATATTTTTATTTCTGAATGATTTTGAAGATTATTTATCTTAATTTCTCATCGAAAATCATAATGTTAAGGAATCTTTACAAATTGAGCTTTTATGTTGATGTTATTATCTATAGAGATTTACAAAAAACTGTAATACCTACTGCTGCTTTGATAGAATGGAAGAGTTGATCGATGGTAATAGAATATTATGCTGATTAACAGGTTAAATCGAAAAGAAATGAAATATAAGTATATTTTATTATGATATAAAGGATATGGTACGACTAGTAAGAAAAGAAGATAGAGGACCTATGGAGGTAAAAGTAGGAAATGAAAGCAAATGGATTTGTATGTGTGGATTAAGTAGTAATCAACCATTTTGTGACGGTTCACACAAGAAAACAAAAGATGAAGAAGAGGGAAAAGTATACCAATATCATCCTGATGGAACAAGAACAGAAATCCAATAAATAAAAATACAATTCATAAATAAATCAGATTTTAATGCTGTGATAGGATAAAGATCAATTACATTATATTCCCAAATTTTTTGTTTTTCTTTATAATAGTCTCTACGTATTAAGAACATATATGATGTGACAATCACAAGTAAATAATTGAAATAGTAAATAAGGATAATAATGATATAATACAAGAAATAAAATTTTTATACATTTAACAAATATTATATATGTTACTGCTGCTTACACCTTTTTTTCATGTTATAAAAAATAAGATAAATCATTTTTTATAAATTTTATTTCTTCTTTTAAAGGAAATTGAAAATACATTTAATTCATATAGATGATAATAATAATAATAATAATGAGAAGAATCTATAAAATATAATTTTCTTTATACTATTTTTTAGATGAAAGACAATAGTAATATAATATAAACTATCAAATTTTGATTAATAAAATTAATTAATTACTAATTAATTAACTATATATTATAGTTGTAATCATTTAGATTATCAAATTGGTTAGCTAATTTATATTATTGTTTCATTTTTTCATAAATAATTTCTTTAAAATGACTCACTAACAACATAATATCAATTGTAACTAAATAAATAAATAAATAAATAAATAAATCATAAAGAAAATAAACTCATGAACAAATTTCTCATTGTCAAGAATCAAATATCAAATTTTAGTAATATTATTATTAACAAATTAACTTTTAATTTTATAATCCTACAAACTCATATATGGAATTGACTATGTATGCTAATGATTGAAATGGCTATATATTATAAAATGTAATTTATTTTATGTCAACCTCAATTGACTGGACTGAATTAATTAAAGATCGAAAAGGAGTCATGACTAAAGATAACCAAGCTTGTGGAAATATAATCGGAGAAGATGAGGAAAATATAATAATCGAAGAGGGAGCAGTGCGTCAACACTTTTATAGAGTTCCAAAATCAGCAGCAGGAGCCTATAATGGTGCTGAATTAACATTAAACCTTTCATTTGATGAATTAAAAACGTATGAAGACAAAGATGAGGGTAAAGGAATTGTTGAATCAATTAAAGATAAAACAAGATCGGTAAAAGAAAAAACTGTTGACACAGCTGACGATGATGATGATGATGATGAAGACAAAGATGAGGGTAAAGGAATTGTTGAATCAATTAAAGATAAAACAAGATCGTTAAAACAAAAAACTATTGACAAAGTTGATGATGATGATGACCATGATCATGACGACTATAAAGAACATATAACAGAAAAAAGATTTGATCAAGATACACAAACTTCAACAGATACAAACAATCTATATAGAGGAAATCAACAAGAAAAGGAATTAAATAGAAACATAGATAGTGGTGAAAAATCAGATGAAAGTTCTACAAATGTAGGTTCTTCATTCACTTGTGATAAGTGTAATACAAAATTTACCAGCCGTCAAGAACTAAAAGAGCATTTTTCATCTCAACATTAATTTCTTAAATTTTTTTTTCATTAACTAAATTTTTTTAGTTATAATCTAATCTTACCAAATCTAATTTTTTTATTAATTATAATCAATTTCATTATTCATATTGTTATATTTTATATATCTATACTATTTGGCTTAATCCTTCAATATCTTTGTTCAATTTATTAATATTTAATTTCAGATATTTAGTTATCTTTTGGTTTGCTCCAATACAATATGTTTGAAATAGCACATTTTTTACATTTAATTGTAAATTTAACATAATCCTTCCAGTTCAAAACTTTTCTATCTACGATTGTATGAATCCGATCAGGTTGCGAAACAACCATGTCTGCTCCACACTTCCTACATGTTATAACACTCATTGAATAACTTTTTGGTGTTCTAACTATGTAAATTTTGTTATGTGTATTGAAAATAATAATCTGCTGATCGAACAAGTTGAATAATTGAAGTTTAAAACAGCTTAAAGTAAATCATACTAATTCATTAGCCATTGTTGTTTAACTGGTGGGGGTATTTTCTCAAATCATAAACCAATTAATGTTAGATCCTTTGTAAAAACTAGTAAAATTAGGAGAGAATTAGCCCACTATTAAGAGAAAAAAAAGCAATTTTCATTGTTTTGGAAAAAAATGAACTGTTTTTCATCAATTTAAAAATATCTAAAATTTTTCGGCGCCGAAAAGTTAATGCCGATAATGATTATAACAATTAAATTATTTAATAATAAACAAGGAATTTGAGACGTATGAACAAAATAAATAAGTAAAATAGATATGATATTTGTTTAGATATCAGTTTTTTGTCTTGATATATACTTTCTCGTTGGTTTTTAATTAATATTTCTGAATATAACAAAAATAATTTGTGAAAAGTAATAAAGTAAGGAAAATGAATATTTTTTTCTGTTTGATAGGTAATTAGGTAAAATCTATTAGTATTGTTAAATTTTTTAAATCAATAAGAAATAGGAAATTTAATAGTATAAGCTTATTTATAAAAAGAGTTGGAGGTTAATTGTAACTAGTCATAAACATACCTTTATTATTTTTAGTATTTTTTTAGATGTAATTTTAATAATATAATATTAATAACCGTTTCTAAATTTAGGAAAAATAAAAAGTCCTTGAATTATATGCAAAAAGCCTAAGAATACGATTCTATAATAGGGTATTATGATTAAGGAGATTAATGCATATCACGTTAAATGGTTGTGCATATTTATTGGTATTGGTTTTATAACAGCATTTACTCTACCCTATCCTATATCAATACTACTGGGATTTGGAGCAGTTGTGATAATAAATGTTATGAAAAACGGATTAAAATTATCTGACAATAATAAAGGTAAATTAATAATAAAACCTACTTTAATAACTTCATTATTACTCTTTAATCCTACACAATTTCACGAATCTATAATATATGTATGTACTAATTGTAAAAATGTACATACTAATCGTTTATGTCCAAGATGCAAGTCAATAATGAAAAAAGTATTATAATATTGAATCAATAATGGATCTCTAAAGTATAGAAACAAAAAAAAATTTCTTCTTAGTCTTATATCTAAATTATGAATGATATACATATAGAGAGAAGAATTAATCAATATATATTATAATATAATCTCCATTAGTGTATATTAAATTAATTACAAAAACCATAGTAACCTTTAAAATTTTAATTAGAATTTTGTTTAAAACAAGAAGAATTGATCTTATACTATATAAAAGTCACATAAAATATTAAAAAAGCTCTTTTATTTATAAACTTATGGTATCAGTATACATGTGATTATTTAAAAAATTAGAAATTATAAAATAGACAACCTAAGGTAATTTATTAGGAAATTATTGATTTAACAAGTTATTTATTACTCTTAGTATAAACGATATTATGTCATTAGCAAATAGTGGTGAATATATTGGTAATTGTAAATTTTGTAAAGATCATTTATCTCTCAATTATATATCTTGTTTTAAAACTTCACATGAAACAGATTTTTACTTCTGTAGTTTAGGACATTATTGGACAGTTAAAGATACTTCTGAACAACCACACACAATTACAAATGTTGAGTCAAGTGATCTAAATAAGGTAGAAGCATATCAAGATAAACCATTTAACAGTAACAGAGA
>DAIPKY010000201.1:0-2943 GCA_036769505.1 Nitrososphaeraceae archaeon | reverse complement strand
ATTATTATGTGAAGAATGTGATTCTATTTAAAGAAAAGCTAAAATGGTATAATATAGCACGCAATCATATTAGTTTGTATAATCAAATCCTTCAAGAGAATAAGGTAGTACCAACAATAAAACAAAGAAATACTACCCATATTCATTGATAAAAACTACCGGTACTATTCGTCAGACACCACAACTATTCTCTCACTATTATAGAAAGTTACTTTTACAAAGTGTTATTCTTCTAGTTCTTTTTTATTTTCTTTTCGTTAATATATCTTAAAATTATATTAATGTAGTTGTATGAACGTCTTTTTCTGTATGATACCAATAGCATTTGATTAATTAAAAATTTATTTATATTTCTAATTAATTCAACCTATAAGAAATCACTAAATTAATATATGACCAATCTCTTTCTTTTAAAGATTATTACGGTTCAAGCCGTACTATTCAGAGCACAACTAAGATACTTTTTACTTGATTATATTTTGATTAACTGTCTAACAAATAACTATAATTACTCAGACTAAACAATTATTTGAGTTTAATGAATCGGTAGCAATTATACTATTTATAATCTCAACTATTATTACAATATTTAATAGCAGTCATTGTATTGGGATTGATAAATATCTAAGGAAACAAAATCAATTAATTAAAACATTTTATTAAAAAAAATTAGTTGTTGTCGTCTCCTCCTCCGCCATCGTCGGTATCATCTTCATCATCTTTGTCTTGTGCATTATTTTGCTTAGCAAGCATTGGATTTGCTAGTTGGGCTTTTAACAATTCAGTTTCTGCTTTTAATACATCGCTTTGAACTTTGGTAAGATCATCTAATGCTTTAACATTATCTTTTTTAGATAATGAGTCTTTAATTTTTTGTATATCTTTAGCAAATGATGGTTGAGTTTTTAATAGTAACAGTTGATTTTCAACATCAGTAATTTGTGTTAATCCTTCTTCAAGGTCTCCGTTAGCTAATGATTGTTTTGCATTCATTAAGGTATCCTTCAATCCAGGAAGATCCATTGTCATTAATGCTTTAGTATCTTTACTCATAGTTTGGTTTTGGCCTGATGTTTGATTTTGTGCTGATGTTTGATTTGTTGAATTGGTTTGAGCTTGTACGTTATTCAATAAGGATGGAATAGAGAAGATTCCAATTGCCAGTATTGTATAGACAAATATATTTTGAGATTTCATTCCAACTAACTTTGTACAATATAATTTATAATACTTTAATTTCTTAATAGTAGAATCTTACTAAAAAGTATATTTAAATAAAGTAGGAAAATATTGATATCATATTATATTTATTTAAATCTTATCATGGTGAGGTTCAGATTTATTTGGTAAATGATAATTATCGAAAAAGTAGAGAATAATGAAATTATAGGTTTAGTCAATCTTTAGTTCGATGGGATCAATCACAAAGTAGGATAAAATTTTTTAACCTAAACATAAATTTAGAAAAAATTTTCGTGAGGGTATCCTAATTTATTAGAGACGAATCTAAAAATTTCGAGATAAATATTAGACGTAGAGTATGACGTCGAGTGTTTCAATCCATTTTATATTAGAAATAAGACATTTAGTATAATGTCAGAAAAATCTTTTTCATATTGATAATAAATCTTATTATCAAAATAATACAATTCGACATAATTTCATTTAATGCCTTGAAATATCAATAAACTTATTTCAGTATCTTAAGTTATGGATGTATGGACTATTCTAACGAAAAAAATGGTGATATTGATGATAGTATTATTAATAATAGGATTAACAAAGAAAACACGTTATCTGAAAAAGATATCACTAAATCAAAACAAACAAAGGCAAAATTTTTTAAAAGAATCGTTTTTTTAGGTATTATATTTACAATAGCATTTGTTACAATACAGTATTTTCTAAAGCCTATAATTGCTAAAGAGTATCTTATGCTATTACAGAGCATACAAGTCTCAATAGTCGGCTATTTTGTAATAGAAGTAATTAGTAATGCATTTCATGATCTTACGTATGATTATCTAAAAGATACTTCTAAATCTATAAAAATTCTTATGAGAATCGTAGGTGCAATAATAGTAATAGCAATTATAATTTCATATTTAAGTAATGATCCCGTTGTAGCTGCGGCAATAGGGACTATATCAGGTTTAGTTGTAGGTTTTGCTTCTCAAAATATAATAGGAAATATTATTGCAGGATTATATTTGGCTCTACTTAGGCCATTTAAATTAGGAGATGAAATTACTGCATTTAATAACACAGGAATAATTTATGACATTGGTTTAATTTCAACCAAGCTAAAAACGAGTGATAATAAAATTGTTCTTGTTCCTAATTCTTCTATGGTTACTACCACTATTATATTAAATAATAGACCCTAAAGGTCTGATTGTCTATTTTTATTTTGTGAGGTATGAAATAACAAGAAAAAATTGTAAAAAAGGTTTGGTATTATTTAAGACAATTGGTTATTCTATATTTATTTGTCTACCTTTTGGTTTTTGTTGTTCTTTCTTTTGGAATGTTATTTCAAGAACTCCATTGTTATAATTTGATCTTGCACTAGTTATATCAATATCTTCTGGAACTTCTATTTGTTTGTGATATTTTCTATTAGGATCTTCACTCTTTATTTCTACATATTTATCATATACATCTATTTTTATTTTTTCTTTACTTATTCCAGGCATTTCTGCCACAATTTTAACCTCTTTATCTGTAGATGAGATATCAATTAATGGTTCCCTTTCAGCAGAAAGAGAGGGTTGTTCAAAGGATCCTCTACCCGAAAAAGATTTAACATTACCAAATTGCTGTATTTTCGGTTTTCCATCAGGGCCTATTGTCATAGAGTATCCATATACTATTGGACCGACTTCTCGAACTTTTCCTCCTTCTGGTGTATCATATTCTTTGATTAGGTCTTTTGGTACTCTG
>DAIPKY010000200.1:0-2947 GCA_036769505.1 Nitrososphaeraceae archaeon | reverse complement strand
ATGTATAAACAAATAAGCACTTTTAGAAAAGATGCAAGTAAAAAGGTTACAAAGACATACTATAACATCAAAAACAATATGGAAATGGATAATAGTCTTAAAAGTAAATTATATAATTTTTACATTGAATAAGTTCTACTTTCTAAATTCAACTTCAACTATTTTAAATGATTAAATCTAATGTAAACATTCTTCATTTAAGACAAAAAAATATTTAATTTTGACTAATTTTATGTATAATTTATTGGTACGTTATTAAATTATAAATTAATAAAGATAATCTGCTAAATGGTTTAAAGTAATAAGCAATAGTAAACTTATGAAGAAAGAGTATTATGAAAAGGTAATTGAATTTGTAAAGAAATTTGAAAATTTGATAAAATTTTGTTATCCATCAGAAAATGGACAGTAAAACTATTGAAAATAATATATTTCTAAAATTATAGAATATGTAATCTCTTCAGTTAATGCAGGAAATAAAACAAAGAGGTAGAAAGAAGGTATAGATATTATGTTGATTATAATTAAGTATCTGAGAAGAAGGAGGGTGAAATAAAAAAGAATGGCATTAAGTTTCTCTCAACTTGCAATTCCTGGGATACTAGTATTATTAGTAGGTGGAACTATAGGTTTTCTACTCGCATTTAATTATTATCCTGAAAAACATGTAAATGTAAATGTTGATGGAAGATGTTATGAATTATTGGATGCGGCAAACGAAAAATATACAATTCTTAGAGCACAAAATGAAATTAACATAAAAAAATTGCAATTAAACATGATTGAATATAGTGATGCCAGTTTACCCGTTACCTTTAGTGGATTTAAAGAAAATGTAGATGATTTCATAAAACAATACAACATTAGAAACATCATATCTGTACAAAAAGTTTCTGACAATCCAACATTTGACAAATACATAATAAAAGCAACATTATCAAAGAATGAACTTCAAAAAATAGTAAATGATCTAACACTAACTGACTATTATCCAACACTGTCAGTAAGAGGAGGTGTAGGATTAGGGCCAAATAAGTATATTAGTAGTGAAGAACGAAAGGTAATTTCAGCAGAGTCAAAAGATTTTATGGAAAATGGTATCAAAGATATTGTTGAATCTAATGTTGGAATAAAATCTGCTGAATGTCGAAATAATTAGTATGTTAGAAGCATTGTATTAAAATAATTAACATTATTTTTCTTGTACAATAAGATATTTTCATTCATTTTTTCTAGACCTGCATTATTATGGTAATTAGCTTCTATGGGTTTTAAACCATTAGAACATTACAAATGTTTACAGCAATTATTTATATTTAACTTTTAATTTCTTCTTAACATAATCTAAGAGATACACAAAAAGATTTAATTTCCTTAAAAGAATTGTGTATATGCAATTATGTTGGAAGATTATCTACGAAAGCATCTTTAAAAAGAAAAATAAAGTATCAAAATTCAATGGCTTTGAATCGAAAAATATTAACTTCTCTCAGTGGAGTTAGTTAATATGACATTCAATGATAATCAAATGCTTATATTATCTTTTGAGGCACTTAATGCTACAATAGCAGAATTTAGAGATGGCAGAGATCAACTTGAGGACACGTTTGAAAGAATTGGCGAAGATAGACTTGTGCGGCGTAATACAGACTTTTACATAGGATATATAATTGGTGGTATAAGAGCAAATTTCAGATGTATTTCTAGACAACAAGGTTTTTCAACTAATGATATCAACGCAGCTTTACCATATGTATCAAATTACATAGTTAGTAATATAGCAATGATTATGGAGGCGGTTGCTAGTAAATAGGTTATGATTAATGGGTAGAATTAATAATAGTAAATTAATCACAAAAAGACAATCATGAAAGTGAATGGTGAAATAAGCATTCCATAATTCTTTCTGTTTCTAAAAAAGTTTTTATTTATTTATAGGCTGAGATGTATTTTGATTTTAATTAGAAAAATCAATTATCTTTAATATTCATAACTGAATTCAATTATAGAACTAATATCGCAACGGGCTGAGAGAGATTTGAACCCTTCGCTAAAGTGGGATCAGTTACTTTCAAAGATTTTTCTCTAAAAAATTCTGATTATAGCGCATTTATATCAGCATAGATCAGTCGAAAATAGAAGATTATAATAATGAGTGAGTTATTAGATCTATTATTATTGTAAAAAATTTCCTTTTAATTATTCTTTTTAAATATTATTAAATTTAAAAAATTTGACTAAAATTGAACCCAAATAGAAAATACAAAAACAGAACATATTTATGACCTTATCCAAAACTTGCAGTAAACTTTTGTCATTATTTTTATTCAGAGTGAATCAATGCGAATTCTATTATTTATAAAATTATTATTTGACTTATCTAAAGAAAAGTAATAGTTTGGATTATCAGACTTTCTATTCTTTTTTGTCACCATCTTTTTTCTCACCATCATCAGAATATTCTCCACCTGGCCGAAAAACTTCTTCATGTCTGGTAACTATCTTGTTGGGTTTATCAAAATCTTTTATGTACTTTTTCTCACATTCAGTCATTTGTGGTGGGCCTAATTCTTCTGAGGAAGCACAACCAAAAAACATATCTCCATATTGGATGGGACCTAATTCAGTATTTCTATCGAATGTAAATGGAACTTTTATTATATAACTTTCATCTGATCTATCTCCTGCTTTTTCAATTCATCCTCTATATTTACTGTTTTCAACTGGTATTCGCCTTTGACCATTGCTATTACGGTGAGGAGGTCTACATCCGTTTGATCATAAATTGGGGTGACGACAGTGATTTTTACGTCACCAGAATCTGGGTTACCTTTTTGAGCTAATTGGCGTAATTCAAGAGTCTTTTGAAATTTAGTCATTGTATTAAATAACCGTCCCATGCTCACATCAGCACCTTTTACTGTTTGACCTTCATCACAATCATATG
>DAIPKY010000199.1:0-2960 GCA_036769505.1 Nitrososphaeraceae archaeon | reverse complement strand
AAAACATACAAGAACAAGGTATTCTATTAAGAAGCTGGAATCCTTTAACTAAACGCGGAGAACGTTATGTCTTTCCAAAGGGAGCTGAAGGAGATAGAGAGCTAAATTTAAAAATTGTATATTTGCCAAATACAAAAACAATATTCAAATTTTCAAATAGAGATAATAAAAATCAAGCAACTTATAATTTGGCAGAAGAAATAATTAATAAAAGCCCTCATGAAGATATTGAAATAAAGTTTACTAATATTGAGTGATCATACAAAAAAAGAAATTGTTAATGTGCTATAATTTCTATAACAAATTTAGAGAATTTTAATTTTTTATGAGTTTTTAAATAATTTATAAACTAAAACCGCAAACTAAATACAGTGTGAGATTTTATTAGATGCATGGTATCTACTAAACTTCTAAAAGTAAAAGTAGAAATGGACATTGATATACCCACAGATCTTATTGAAAACAAAAACAGACTTAAATTAATTGAAGAAGGAATAATAAAAAGTATATGTAAGGGATTATATGAAGAAGGAATTTCCTTTCATATTAGAAATTCTAATTTCCAATTAAATGATAACATTGAGAACTAGCATAAAGAAATAAATAAGTATTAGAAAAAAATTGACTAACATACAATAGCGAAAAAAATATTTTCTTAATACTACTTAATTTGAAGATCTTAATTTAATCTTGTGTGAAGGTTAAAATATATTTATTTCGTTCTAAATACTATTTACACAATATGGTATAGAAAAAATACTGGTTTCTTTCGCTTCTGATTGTCTAAGTTTTTTTTTGACTTATACTTTAGAAATTTATTCTTATGTTCGAAGAACTTTGAGAATGTTTTAGGAGATTTAGTAGTATATAAGAATAGTAAGAATTTGAAAATTATTATTAGTTATTTTTGTAACTTGGTCATAATATACATTAAATCTCATTTTAAAAATGATGCAAAGATATGAGGAGCTTTCCACATTCTCTTGATTTTTTTTTGTTACTATATTACAGGTAATTGCTTTTCACTGCAAGATAATAATATAGAAGTTGAGCTAGAGAAAAAAATTAACAAAGAAGGAGTCCCGAATCGGTTTCTCATAATAGCAACGAATACGATAAACGATAATGGAGAGAGCAAATATGTAGCTGATTTTCATCATAAATCTGAATGAATGAATGAAACCCCTATAATACCATCCTCATTTTTAGCCACCCAAAAACTCCAAGTCCAAATTGTGGCTATTCACTAGGGGCAGTATTCAGTTAGAGTAAATAATACTCAAGGTTATGAAACTCTTCCATAAAATGGGTGTCAAAGTCAGATCAAAATTAATGAGATTAAAACTTGCTTAATTCCTATAGACGGTTAAACAAAAATATAAACAAACCATCATATTCCTTCCATTATAACTTGCTTAGTTACCAGTATTAAATGAGTGACACTACCATCAACAAGTTACTATACCATCACTAAACATTACTATGGTAAAAGATTTCCATTGTATTACATTGACTATGAACACCATAATATGGGTACCAAAAGTGATTGACGACTACCCATAATTATACAATATACATAGAGGTACCTTATTGTTATAACTCTACCATTTCACATATTTAACCATTGTAATGTCTATATTTTATGAAAATCTGCTTTATGGAATGAGTGTAAAATAAATATGACAACATTGTTTGAAAAAAAATTGGTATAACTAATATAAGAAAAGAAATCTACAATGTTATATGTTAAAGAAAGAATGTATAGGTTGTAATATTAGAGATAAATTGTACAAAGTGCATATCTTGTTTGCCATAAGTACTATAAACATTTTATTTTAATGATTGGTTTATGAAATTTCCTAATTTTTTCAATATTGGTTTAATTGGAAGAACGACAAGAGGATTTCAAAAAGTGAAAATGTATAACAAAGTAGTGTGCCCTATCTGCATTAAATATACAAAAAATCATGTAATCAATCATTACAATTCAAAATATTTATGCTTGAAATGTTACAAGTCATTAGAAAGACGAGGAGCATTGACTGAAACAGTTGGTGGAGGTTTAGCGGAATTGGTTCAAACCAAGGATGACATTTAATGAGATTCTTATTTGAGTATAAATCTGAAAATTGAATTATTTAATTCATAATTTGTTCTAGATTTAATATTGTGTAAAGATTCAAATAAAAAGTAACGAAGCTATATATTAATTCCTCTTTAACAAAAAGAAACTGCCTTAATATATCAATTAAAAGTTGAAATAATGAAAAAAATTTACTAATTTTTTATAAAAGAATAGATAGATTAATCCTTATGTAATAACGAATATGTAAATGATACTAATAGTCTAATTATTCTTTAGAAGCGATATAAGCAACAATATTTATCAGTATTTTAAAAAATCATTTTTGTAAGATAGAATTTTTACAAAATCATGTAAAGATAAACAATATTATTATCATTATTATTATTATTATTATTATTAAATTTTTTTAATATTGTATAGTAATGTAATAACTATAAACTATTTTCTAAACTAACTACTAGTTTATATTAAATAATATAGATGTTTAAAAATTAAATATAAAGAACTTGTTGATTGGTAACTTCTAAAATTAACTAGCTCTATAATTATTTAACTAGTTTAAAGCCAGATATATATCCAAATGGTGATACAATAAAAAATGAGTCTAAAATAAACTATAATTTTATAATAAAAGCAATTTCTTTGACCTTAGCAATAAATGTATGTTGTAGCAGAATACATAAGGTTTTGTAAAGGTTTCTAAACTACTTTGACCATAACAAATATAATTATTCATAATGAGAAACTATTATTAGAATTGTTTCCTATTCTTTAGTATTGAAACTAGATAATGATTCTTCTGACAAGGATAATGATCCGAAGGTCTTTACAAATTACCATCATTCACAATTAGACAGTGATTTATTAAATCAAT
>DAIPKY010000198.1:0-2962 GCA_036769505.1 Nitrososphaeraceae archaeon | reverse complement strand
ATATAGAATCTGGAGTTGTCTATGTAAATAGACCAAAAAGTTCAACTACAGGTGCTCTTGTTGGAAATCAATCTTTTGGTGGTTGGAAAAATTCTGGTTTCTCAGGGAAAGGAACAGGGGGAAAATATTATCTAACACAATTTATGAGGGAACAAAGTCAGACAATAGTAGAATAAAAATTAAAAATAAGAAATTTCATAATCATAATTTGTTATACCATCTCAACTCGGTTTAATTTTTCTTACTACTTTATATTTTAAATTTATCTTTCTGATATAGAATAAATTCTATATTTTTTTAGATATGAAAGTTATTGTTGTTGAAGGAGAAGAGCTTTTATTATTCTCATTTTAGCAATATTTTGAAATTATATACTTATAAATCCATATGTATATAACAAAATTCTTGATGAGTAGTAAACGACCTATTGGTATAACAATAATTTCTATTTTGATGATACTCAATGGTTCATTTTTACTATTTAGTGCAATAGTGGTTTTTTTTCTAGCCTCAAATTTTGCTACTACTTTAAATGCCCTTGATCTGTTTTCTTCTAATAGTACAGAAATAAACAATACTAATTTTAATAATAAGATTAATTCTAACATAATCGACAATTTTAATCACTTTCTTTATTTTATAGCAGTTATTATCACCATATTTGCATTAATTCATTTCTTAATATCATATGGGCTGTTAAATGGTAAGTCTTGGGCTCGTAGTACTACTCTAATAATATCTTTTATATCTATACTAGGTAACATTTTTATGATTCTAATAGTGTTAAGTTTGATCACTATAATTGAATCAATTTTAAGCGATCCATCCATGTTAGTGGGAAATATTTTGACTATAATAATAAATATTTTAATAATATGTTACCTTTTAAGAAAAGAAGTTAAAGAATATTTCGATTTTATGTCTCACAAGAAATCATCCTTTTCTTCATCTTTTGATGACCTACGTTAATAAGTTATTAACTCCTGGTGGTTATCTGAAGTTAGACTTGTAATAATTCAGTTTGGACTATTTTTTTTACTCTTTGATCTATTTTTAAAGTAAGTTCGTACATTTCAGACTTATTTAATTGTTGTAAATGATCAATAAAATCCGTTTCCCAAACATTTCCTGCTTGTATTTTGTTTCCACTTAGATCTGTTCTATACCTATTCCTCAATGCAATATGAGCAAAATCATCTTTTAATGCACCATGAAAATGCCAAATAAATGGAGGTATGCTAACAACATCTCCATCTTCAAGTAGGATTGTTTCTCCAGATGCTTCAAGATTTTCAATAATATTTTCTTTAAATTGACATACAATTCCTTTTCCATTTGTCGTGATGAGGATTTGTTCAGTTTCATGATAATGTAAAGTAGTTAAAGCACCTTTTTTAAAAAACACGTGATACATTTCATGTTCAAGTGAATTAGTTTGATTTAAAACTTCTACCATAACAACTTCACCCCTAAAATAGTTCTTATTGATTTCTTTTTTCAGTGAGAAAAAAATATTTTCCTTAGACAATAGTCTAACCTTATTTTTTAAGTATTTATTTCTAAGCATTATATTGTAATAGTAAAGTAAATTGGAATATTAAATAAATAAATCTCGTTTCACATTAGTATAATTTGATTTTTTAATATATAATTTATTTCAGAATTATATACTATCTATTGAAAATCAAAAGTAAGATTCTTTTATTAATAATAAGACTATTAGTAGGATGAAAAATATGTATACAAAATCAACAATTTAATGGCATTAAAAACCATAGTAATTGGAGATCTATCATAATAGAGAGATTTTGAGAATAGATAATCACAACATAACTATTGAAAAGCAATATACCTCCATTGCAAATTTTATGAACTACTATTTTGTTGAAAAATAGTATAGACCTAGGCAGAAATAGCAAAGATAAGAGAAAGTATTTCATTAAATGGAATCTTGTTACTTATCTTCTTTTATTATACTCATTGAGTTAATATATTGGAGTGATTATAGATTAAAGAAATGGTTATATTTAGATAACATATAATTAGTTAAAACATATAATTTGTATTAAAAATATTATTAAGATAATATCTTTAGTTATAAGGGATAAAATGATTTATTGATAATTATAAGCAAATGGGCTTAGAGACTTAGGTTTGATCAACGATTATTACCTATCAACTATTTACAAAGTTGGTTTTCAAAAAGTTGAAATAATCAGCCATATTAATTGAGTAGATATGCGCTATTCTAATGTTACTAATATTGATGAATCAAATATTGTCTTATTGGGAGTACCAGATGAATCTAAATCTAAAGCACCTAGAAAAGGAACAAGAAATGGACCGAATCATTTAAGGAAAGCACTATTCACATCAGAATATTTTAAGAGATCAGGTAAATTGATACCTATCTGTCCAATAAAAGGAAGCTTATCTACCAAAAAAATTTTAGATATAGGAAATGTACAGCGTAGTAATTTATATTCTAAAATTTGTGCCCTTATTACACAAGATAAAATTCCGGTTGTTATTGGAGGAGATCATTCAATAACAACTACTGCATTACATGCCATAAAAAATAGTACTAAGAAAGAAATAAATTTGATCTATTTTGATGCTCACCCTGACTTTGTCACATCTACAAAAGATTACTATGGATCAGTTGTCAGTGATTCTATTGATTGTATAGATATTAGAAAAAGTGTGTTTGTAGGTATTCGTGCCTGTGAACCAGAAGAGATATTTAATATTAGGAAATATAGAGCAAATATACTTGATCCGATTGATATTCAAAAGTATGGCACAAAAAAAATTCTCAAAAAGATAATTCAAATATGTACAAATAAAGGCGATAATAATATTTATATTTCTATAGATTTAGACTGTTTAGATCCTGCTTTTGCACCAGGAGTTTCAGTTCCAACTCCATGTGGGATTAATCCATTAGAATTGCTATATTTTA
>DAIPKY010000197.1:0-2971 GCA_036769505.1 Nitrososphaeraceae archaeon | reverse complement strand
TTTTGGTATTGCAGGATAAGGCAAGAATGCTATTCTATATCCATCTTTTTCTTTAAATACAGAATTAGGAGTTCCTGAAAAAATATGAGCGTATGCTAAATTAAGAGTTTTCTCATGAAAAGGATATTCATTAGAGAATATTGTAAACCATATAATTAATACAAATAACAACAAAAAATGCTGCGTTTTGATCATTTTTACTTTCTTTTTGCTTTAAACGATATTAAATACAATATAAGATAGTGTTAACTTTAACTTAATATCTATTGACATTTTTAAGTGATTCCATTATTTTAATTGGATTCTTCATATATCATAACCTTTCAAATTTAGTAAAGTAAAATATAATATAATTGATGATCATTTCTACAAATTTTCTTCTGGATATTAATAGTATTATAGCAGATGCACTTAATCCTATAGGAGTAATATATCTTATTATAAGCTCTATAGCTTGGCCTGTTGGTTCACTTTACTCATCGAAGATTCAACTTCCAGTTAGCATATTCGGTTCGTCTGGTATGATAATGCTTAGTGGAGGTTTAATGCTTCTTATTGTAAGTATCGCTTTGGGAGAATATCATAATTTAGATTTACTGCAAATTTCTGGTCAATCTTTGATAGCTCAAATTTATTTAATAGGAATAATAACCGTAGTTGGATTTACTGATTTCTATTGGCTACTTAGAGTTACTACTCCTTCTTTAGCCAACACATTTGCTTATGTGAGTCCTGTAATAGCAGTATTTCTAGGTTGGTTACTCCTTCATGAATCTATAACTATTTTGACTCTAATAGCAATGATTGTAATTCTAGCAGGTGTAGCATTAATGGTTACAACACCAGGAAAACGCAAAGAACATCAACAAATTCAAAAATAAAAAGTTGATGATTCTTTCAGTTGATATTTCTCAATACATAATGTATTAGAGATATAGCTTATTCAATTTTCTCTTTTTTGTAAATTCCTAGTAATATTTTAGATAATATTTTTTCTTCTTATTTCTACTATTAATTAGATTTATTTAAAACGCATTTATATTTGGAATGAATGGAAAGGTAAAAAAAAGTGGTAGAAGTCACAGCAAGTTATTTTCGAGTGTACTTTTTTGTCGTTCTAATAATTCTTTACTTTTGAAAAATTAAACAGATATATTTTTAAAACCTAAAATATTTTTTGTGAAGGATAAACCATTTAATTTTCATGGTGCAAAATTTACTATCAAGGTTCTTACTTCTGAAACGGAGGGTAGCTATACTATCCTAGATGTAATTCATCCACCGGATATAGGGCCTTCGTTACATGTACATCCCAAAGGTTCAGAAACCTTTTACATAGTTGAAGGCGATTATGAATTCATTTTAGATAGGAAATCAGTAATGGGTAAACCTGGAGATATAATTTTTGTTCCCAAAGAAGCTCCACATAGATTTGTTGTAGGACACAAAGGTGGACATGCTCTTGTAATCAGTCCTCCAGAACTTGAGTTTTATTTTTTTAAAGTAAGTGAATTACTTGACAAAGGTGATGTTTCATATGAGACAGAATCAACTATAGGAAAACAATATGGTCAGGTTTTCTTAGATAATACAAAACACTGGAAATAGTCAATTAAACTAATCCACCTTATCCAAATTTTTTGGATACTAATAAGAGAATTATTGTGCCTAAATACATACATTCTTAAAATTATTTTACTAATAAAATTTCAATCTAAATGCTCCCAGTCTATGCATCGAAAGTTTAGTTTACTAAAGTGTTAGAAAGGAACATTAATTGGAGTTTATAAAGGCCATGGAATGTCAATTTGACTTATCTTTTTGGAATAATCTGATTCTATAAGGATGATTCTTTCAAAATGCTTGTCTCATTAGAAGAAGAAGGAAGATATTTTATAATCTAAATAGGAAATATCTTTGCATGATGTTTCAAATTCATGATTTGTGTAAATCACTTTGCTGTTATTATCCCAAAACTAACGTAGTGATTGTTTGTTGATATTCAAATACAAAATTTCTGTTATAAATCTGACAAATTTAATTATTTATTTTTTGCTAATGTTCTACTCTATTCTCAAATATGGTACAAATAGCTAATTAAACTAACTTTATATTACAAATAGTTTTTATCGATACTTTGAACATATACATACAACGTAATTGAAAACAATTTACTATTTAATAATAGGACTTACAATAGTTATACTAATAGTTTTATTTTTTAGTTTAAAAGAACAAAATAAAAAGCCTTATTCATTAGAAATTGATGCTACTAAAGATAAAACCGATATTTCAGGTACTATGTATAGAGTAAAAGTAACTAATACCGGAACAAATCCTCTAACAGGGCTAAAAGTGAACTTGGGAAAAGATGATATCCAAAAAATGGATTTACTTGAACCCGGACAATCGTTTTTCTTTTATCCTAAACCAGACACTAATACAACTATAGTAAAAGTCACAACGACTGAAGGAATAGAAATTGAGAGTAATTACCGTTCCCCAATGAAAGGAATAGGATTACCTGGAAGTGGAAGATAATAACAGAAGTTTTAAGCACAAACATGGAAAGTGTTTAGAGTTTATTTTGGTCATCACAAGATGTTACTGCTGCAGGAAATAAAATAGTTATTCAAAGCAATACATTATGTCGATATTCTCTAATTCTTTTTATTTTTGATAAAATAAATTATTATTATAATTAAAATATTAAATTCAAAACATAGAAAATGAGAGTGTGTATTATAACTAATTAAGAATGCTACATAGTATAACCTAAAGAGTGTATATCTTATAAATTCAAGTTATTTGTTTCTAGAAGAAGATTATTAAAATTACCTTTATTCATAGGTTTCTAATATCATTACTGAGATTACCATTACTTCATAATAAATTGGTCAATATAAATAAACTTCAAATTTCTAATTTTTCAAAATACATAATAAAAAATAAAGATTAGATAATAATTAAA
>DAIPKY010000061.1:0-9135 GCA_036769505.1 Nitrososphaeraceae archaeon | reverse complement strand
CTCAATGATAATAGCTATAATCATTGCAAATGTTATTGTAATATTTTCAGAAGAATACAGTAATAAGCATTCTATTTCTCTTTGGACATTAAACATAACTGCAGCTACTGCTTCAATTTTATGTATTATTGTTATCTGTAAATATGGAATTCATGGACTTAATGGTAAATCGTATTTGTTTCTTGCTTTAGGTATTATATCATGGTTTTCTGCAGATTTTACACTTTTATATAATTATTATGCGTTTGGAATAGAAGAACAAAGACTTGTAACTTCTACAGATGCTTTATGGTTTGCGGGATATGGATTTCTTGCTTTACATCTATTTATAGTAATACGTTCTTTACACATTAAAATAAAATCTAAACTTGGTATTGTAGTATCAGTTATTACAGTGCTTTTTATTGGTTATAATTTAGTTAATATTCTTTCTTATGATTTTAATAATGACGACGATTTTATAGCCATTATAGTAACCATTTTGTATCCTATTTTAGATTTTATATTAATAATACCTTCTTCAATAATACTCATAACCTTACGTAAAGATTATGAGCATAATATAACATGGTCTCTTTATTCATTATCATTATTGGTTAATTCAATAGCAGATGATGGATATGTTAAAGATTTTGTAACTGGCAATTTTGAAAATCTTTGGTTTTGGAAGCTCTTCTATATAACAGATTTTATTATAATGTCAGGAGCTTTATTTTGGTATAATAAGTTCCATATTTCACATTCAAAGAAAATTAAAATTGAATAATCATAATAATAAGGTATATCTGTATATATATATATTTAGCAGAATAGGTTCCATCAAAATAATATCAATAGCGGTTCAAAAATAAGAGTCTGTTGTAGGATACTGTTATCTTGCATTTAGCTTTTATTATTTGAAACTTAATTTAGAAATGAAAGTTAATCAGAAATAATAAATATATTTATAATTGGCTTTTTCTTAGGTATAATTTGAATATTTAAATATTTCATCTAACCAATCAAATATTCTTTGATTTGATAAAGAGGGTGCACCACATTGACAATGTTCTTCTGCTCCTTCTTCTACTGTAAATAAAATATACTTTTTTGGACATGTAAGAGCATTATATACTTTTTGAGGCTGTCCTGGAAATGAGTCATCTTTTTCTGCATCTAATACTAGTGTTGGACAGATTATCTTGTTGGCAATTTCTTTCAGAGTAAATTCACTACTCCTCTTTACAAGTTCCTAAGGTGAATCTATACCAAATGTCCACATTCCATGTTTGATATTAAATTTGATATTTGAATCAGTTTCCATCAAAATCTCAATAACTTTATTTACGACATGTTCATCCCCATCCTTTATAGATTTTAATAATGGAGGAGGAAAACTTGATTCAAGAGATTCTTTCCCATCATAAACACCATTATATAATATGCATGCTGAAAGGCGATGTTCAAATGCTGCTGCCCTTGCTGCTAGATAACCACCCAGGCTCATACCCATCAGCGCAATACGTTCTATATCTACATTATACTTTTCTTTATTATTCAGTAGAAAATCTATAACAGGAGTTACAACTTTTTCCCAATCAAACGAAATGGAAATTTTTTGTGAAAGAATAAACCTCTCCTTGACCAGGTCCTTCAAATACCAGGCAGTTGTATCCTCTTTCTAAGGCTGGAGCAGCAGCAGAAAAATATAGTTCTTCTAGTGTCGAATCAAAACCTCCATGTACAACTAGCGTTGGTCTCTGCTTTTGATTTTCATTTTTATTTGTGAAATTATCATTATTATTAACTTTAAAGAAATAACCAGGAAGACTTGTTTGCTCGTATGGAATTTGTATAGGTTTAAAAGAAGACAGAAAAAGTCTTGCCGCTTGAGGGAAACAGTCTTTGCTTAATTTCCAAGTTTCAATACTTCGTATATCTTGAGGGTCAATAATTAAAAATCCAGAAACCCGATAATAGTTTGATGCTCTAAGAAATGCTTCTCTCGCACTAATATTATGTCCATTATTAAGACATTCTTGTGCATAATTATGAACTCTTTGCTGTTTTTAACTATTCATTATACCAACTTTCAAAATCACTTTTATTCTATATGCAGTTGATACACATTCTCCTATGTCTGCTCCTTTATAATATGTTTCACTAATTGCTCTTAGCAATTGAAGAGAGAAAGTAGGGTCATCAAAGATTAATTTCATTTAATGTTAAATTTTAATCTCATGTATATAAATAAATGTAAATATTGATAGACTTATACTAGAAAGGGTGGAAATACATCAAGTTCCAATCCATTAACATTTACATTGATATTGTTACATTTCAAAGAACTGACACTGATGTCTTTTCTATTATTATCCATTCCGTAGTAGGGTTCTGCTTGACAGCTCAGTCCATAATTTGATGAAGATGAGGCCCCAATTATTCCTGCAAATAGTATAGCTACTAAAAATAGTGCATTAGGTTTTTTTTGTTAATATTAGATAACTCAATATTAAATATTAAATAAACTGAACATAATTATATCTGAAATGTGTCATATGAATAAAGATTCTTTTAATATGAAATAAAATAAGAGTCTAAAAAGTTAAAAAGAATTTATTGTTCATCTTCTAGTTTTTCTATTAAATTATATAATTTGTCATCAGGCATATAGGTAAGAGTTACGCTAGAATTATCAAAATTGGTTCATCGTACTCCTTGTCCAAAATTATACAATTGCATTAGAAAGATTATCAAAGTATGAAAATAAATATGCTAGTAATGCCTTTCCTAAACCGATTTTCCACTATCTATAAAAAAAGAGATAGTTAGTTATTAATCATCATCTTTTTCTTCTGCCTCTTCCATTGCCTCTTCTTCCTCTTCTGTAGCTTCATCTGAATCCTTTAGCTCTTTAACATCATATCCTTGTCCATAAACAGCTTTTTCGTATTCATTTTGTGTTTGTAATAAGAAAGGACTTGCTAATAGGAATGAAACTATAGTTATTCCTATTACAGTTATTAAGTTCTTCAATTTTAACTATCTAATAAGTAGTATTTTATTTAACTATTTCATTTTATAGTTCTTTCGATTAAGTTTTCTAGAAAAGTACTAATATTATGATTTCGATATTTCACTACATCTGAATTGAGTTGAGTCTATCAAATTTTTTGATTATTCGAAACTTAATATTTTCAGTTCATTACTAGTACTAGTAATCCTATTCTCAAGCTTCATAATCTAAATTAAATTTAATAGTGCTGTCCTCATCTTTTGGCAAATTTTTAGTTTTACAATCTTTGAAATCAGAGTCTTCTAAACATACTTTAACTTTATCTCCTTGTTTACCTGTTATTGTTTCTTTTATTTTTTCTGGGTCATCATTTAATTTTACTGTTGTTTCTTGTGTATCATCATCTGTTTTGATAGTTAAGTCTGCTTTAGTATTAATCTCATCTTGATTTGTTATGATTATATTTAGTTTATAGTCTTCTGCATATGATTGTTGAGGCATTAAAGAAAATGAAACAAATACAACAGCAGCAACCATTGATAAAGATATAATAAATGTAGAGTTGAGTTTTAGATAGTTTTTATTCACCTTAATCACATTATTCATATTTCTTACTAGTTATTATTTTATAAGAATCTTTGAAAATATGTATCTGGAAAAAAATATAGAATCAAATACTGAATATTATTCTTTTTGATGCATATTCTAAATTTTATTATCTTGATAGTATAATGTAATTGAAGAACAAAAAACTAATCTTTATAGAGTATATTCATATATATAATGAGCTAAATGGTTTAAGTAAAATGTTCAGTTTAGTAGGCTTCAACCACAGAGTATTTAGCTTTATTATTAGCAACTTAATTTTTAGAATATCTCATATTGTTATATTTTTAATCAGTTATCTTATAACAACTATCTTTATTCTCACATTTACAATCAAATGATTCTTGTAAACAAATGGGACAGATGATAGTACCACAACCAATACATGTATTATTCTTTAGATTACATGCCCAATGTTTGCATTCATTCATAATTTTTTACTAATTATATTAAGGTATATCTCCTTGAATATCTTTTGATATAAAATCTTAATACCACCAATTAAAATGCAAATATAATTATTCATTTATATATTATTCAAAAATCAGAAAAACAATCTTATTTAAACGGGAGGTAAAATATTCTTATATTAACACAACTCACAATTCTAATAAGCGAATAAAAAAGTATTATTTATAAAAAATTTTCTTAGAAACTTCTAGTATATAATACTGAAAATTAGTTTTAATAAATTAATATAATTGATAAAAATAACATTTATAATAATTATGAGCCATTCAAACAGTAATACAGTAAAATTAACAACATCATTAAATACCTATGATGGAATTGATGATAAAGTATTTGTTACTAATACATTTTTATATTGTAATACTTGTGGAAAAAGTATTGAGAAAAATCCAATTTTATGCTATATATTCATAGACTATTTTTGTAGTAAAAGATGCCATGATGAAAAACATAAAATAAATTCGGAAAAGATTGATAATCTAGATTAAAATATTCATTTGGTATATATTAAAATAGTATTGATAAAACAATTCAATAATATAAAATCAAAAATAATTTCTTATGGTTTTTCATTATTTTCAATTGCTTTTGTTGTGCTATCTATTGATAAGTGCAAAATTAATCATTATCTTTCTAAATAATTATTTTAACACATATTTATTGTAAATTTCGATTCTGTGGAATATGGATGTTGTAAATTAGTGTTGAAGAGTGGGTGTTATGCAGAGGCTACAATATATAACAGCCACTTAGAACTAAACTCTATTTATTATTGACTTGGACTTTGTAGCAGTTATTATACTAATAGAATAAGTATAATAAATCAATTGTTGGTTTTTGGTAAGAAGCGAATTTATTTGAGTAATTTGTACCTCTTCTGCAGTTGTTAGACAATGATAATAATGATGATACTTCAAAAAAAGTTTTTGATTATAACATAAATGAAAATCAATTTGCAATAGAATATACTGCTATATTTGAAGATGGAACTTCTGATTCTTATATTGAAAATAAAATAATTAAAAGAACAACAGCAGAAAGACTTCCTATTTGGGTTGAGTATATCAAAAAGAAGGAAGAGAAATATAAAAAAGAAAAATCAAACAAATAATAGTTAATTTTTATATCAAATAATAAAAAATGGTATTTTAGACTTGATTTAAAGATGAATATCAAAAAAGAATACGACCTAAACTACATCCTACCTAAATGTTTAATTTTGTTAACTTGTATCACTATTCATTGGATATTGTAACTATATGTCATATATCATTTAACTTCATTCTTAAATTGTATTTATAGCGTAGGATTAACCATTACCAAATATTAAAGTTATCCACTTTATCATTTCTAAATTTCTCAAACATGTTGATTCATACCATAGCATTAATTTATTAAATAAAAACTTGCTTTATTAAATATCCTTATGTATTAGTCACATTTACAACAGTAACCATGTCTATAAGAATTATAGGCATTTAACTATAAAGATATTTTCATTATTGCTTTAATAATAAGATTTTTACTTATTTCAATGAATATTGAAATTTCGGGCCAGAATATTCATTTAACAGTTTCAGCGGATAGCTAACTGTATTTGACATAATATTCTAGTTCTATGGTTCGGCTTCCTCATTTGTACCAGTAGTATCATATTCCACTTTATTAATGGTACGAGTAACATTTGCTTCCACGAATGTCCCAGTCGTATCATATTCCGAAGTAGTATGACATGTACAAACTTCAGGAGATAAACTACATCCAACACATTTACCAGTATCAGTTAACTCTTTATGACATTCAGAGCATTTAATATCCATCTAAAAAGTAGATATTGATTTAATGTATAAAAAGATTTTTTTATTTATTCATAATATTTACCTTTCATAATTATTCAAGGAAATCGTTTTATTATGTCTAGAGTAATACCGATAGCGATTCAAAAATAAAAGTCTATTGTATGGTAATAAAGATAATAATATTTAAAGTTGTTTAGTCTGATAATATTATAGAGAATAACAATAGCATCTCATATCATACATGCGTATACGTACTCCCATTCACTTTCTTCTTAATTGTGTTGCTTATCTGCTTTTTTATTATGTTCTTCGATATCTTCATCATCATCATCCTCATTGACGCCATAAACTTGTAGACCAAGATTTTTGATATATAAAAGTCCATTATTTACAACTACATTACTTGCTAGTTGAAATATCCAGCCAGTTGTTAAAATTATACTAGTAAATTTCAGTATAATTAATCCTATTAAAGACTTCTTAATTATCATATTAGTCATTAATATAGGGTTTTTTACTATAAAAATTTTTTAATTACATTTTTCTGTATTAAATTTCTAATTTGGTATTACTATATCTTTTATAATATGAAGCTATTATAAGTTGCTAAATCAACTCAAAACTATTCCCTAATACAAAAATTATAAAAAATCTTATTGATATAGTTGATGATATTATTTAATTTTAAGGAACTTGATAAAAAAAGAGATACAGCTATATACAAAAGAAAAAAGCTCAACTAAAAGATGAAGTGTGGAAGTATGGAGAAGAAGAAGAAGATACTATTGATTATGTTCTTTTCACAATTCGGGACTTGAGAGGTATTGTATTAAAATACAAAATAGAATAGAATAGTTAGACAATTCTTGAAGAAGTTAAAATTTACTTGTTATAGGGGGCGTAAATTAATGTCAATACTAATGTACATATTATAAGGGACATGAAAACCGTTATTAGGTAAAAACATAACTTATCATAGTCTTGAATTAAGGCCATAATTTACATACGCTAAACAAAGATTTCTGATTTTCTATAAAAAAATTAGTATCTATATATATTGTCATTTTTTATCTGATATTATAATTATAGAGAAGAATAAGATTTATCTTTGTAAAGGATTTCTTTATATCTACTAAGGCCTATATATTATAGCCTATATATTATAGAACATCTTGCCTTTACATCTAGATAATAATGACATAGCAATTATTAAATCGCTTTTAAAAGATGGAAGAAAATCATTTAGGCAAATATCAAGAGAAACAGGAATAACTACGCCTACTGTTAAAGCAAGATTTGAAAGACTAGTCAACATAGGTTTTATCAAAGGAGTTCTTCCAGTATTTGATTTTGGCAAAGTAGATAATAAAGGCGATATGATTGAAATACAAAATATTAACAAAGACAATGCACAAGGAAAAGAGTATGTTGATAGAAATGGTAATAATAACAACAAATTTGAAGAAGAAATAAAAAAAATAGAAAAGAAAATTACAAATGGACTTGCTATAAATATTATATGCGATTACTGTCAAGGGCCAATTTTTGGACAATCTAAAGTTTTAAAATTTGCCAATTTAGAACGCTTTTTTTGTTGCAATTCTTGCAAAACGGATTATAGTGAAAAATATAGGGGAAGAATAGAATCAATAAAAAGAAGATATGAAGGTAAATCGGAAATAGAAATTTAGATTCTTTTTGTTTAGCAATAGTTTTTATTTATTTACCTTAATATCCATATTTTGAAGGATTTTGTTCTAATTGTTGTTTGCATGCAGATGAGCAAAGATATACTTTATTTCAATAATTTCTGAAGTATATTTTGCAGTCCTTCTCATCTATATTCATATTACATACTGGGTCCTTTGCCATACTAAATGTATAAGCAAATACATATTTAACAATAAAAGTTTAGAAATGTAAAAAAGGTAATAGAATTCTAAAAAGGAAAAATTACTAATAACAGATACTAGTTATTGTAGAATAACAAATTTTGTTCATCAAAAAAATTCTTTTGTATTAAGTGAAACTAAAAGTAGGAATATAGTTAGAATACTAATAGACGAGAATTATAAAAAGTAGTTTAGTTTCCATTTTTTTCTTTGTCTATGACTAATTGCATTGCATTTATTTATGAACAATTCATTTTGAATTAAACAAGATTCATTTACTATAATTATTAATTTTTTTATAATATGTTATCTAAACTTAAATAATGGTAAATAAGATACAATACACAATTTTTACCATACTAACAGTGACAATGCTATTTTCATTAAGTATCAGGAATGTTTCTGTTCCAGAGGCAATGGCAGTCAATCCTCAATCACTACAGGAAGTACAAACTCACTTAACAGAAGTAAAAAAATCATTAGACAATAACGATATTGAAAGTGCCAAAATGCATTTGAATGTAGCGATGGAACAGTTAACCCAGTTTCAAAACAAAGCTTCTGAGATGAAATCCTCATCAGGTGGCATGTCTGGTAATACAACAACAAGTTAAGCATTAGATAATTACAAATTCTTTTTTTTTATTAAAGTATAAAATTAAATTCATTAACTTAGAATACAACTAATGCATTATCATAGTCATAGATTCTTCCTCTTCAGTATCATTTGGTGCAGCTGTATCATGATGCATCATTGTTTTATTGATAGATAGAAAGAATTATTGGCAGGGGTATCCAATCCTATTCCACTTATTAATGTTCCAAACATTTCATTTGAGCTAGAAAAATGTCCTTTTGTTTTACCAACATCTAGAGTAAGTCCTAAAACTTTGTTACCCATAAGATGAATAGTTAAAGCCCCTCGGGAGTAACACCGATAGCGGTTCTAAAATAAGAGTCTACTATATAGAGATACTGCAATCTTATATTTAGATTTTTTGTAACTTGAAACAAAAATATAAAATTTTTAAAATTCGGTTTAAAAGAATAAGTTCATTCTTGATGTTATTTGCACAATTACTGCCATATTTATTAGATATTACTGCTTAAATTTAACAATGAATGAAAAATACAAATCCTCGAATCATTTTTTGCTATATTCGATACCAATATTATTTACTTTTCTTGTTATAATCTTCATAGTCAATGACTCATTAACATCAAGCATATCCCATATTGTATTAGCACAAAGGGAGCAACAGCAACAGCAACAGCAATTAAATACATTGGAAAATAATCAAACAATATCTCAAACTGAACAACAACCACCTTTTATTGAAGACTTGTCTTTTGATATTGATAATGTGACCTT
>DAIPKY010000196.1:0-2990 GCA_036769505.1 Nitrososphaeraceae archaeon | reverse complement strand
ATAGATTTACTATCCTCTTGTGTTAACAATATTTTTTATAATATTCTGTGATTTACTAATAATGGGTTTAAATCACATATTCTTGTATTTTTTTGCATCTTTGCAATCAATTATATATTTTATGTTCCTATATAATGGTATGCAAGAAAATTGTCATCAATAAGAAAGAAAACAAATCAACCAAACTGAATCCAAACACCTTACTTAAGTTAGTAGGTAAGTAAATTCACTAACATCTCTCATGTTCATCATCTGGAAGCCTACTAACTTAAGTAGTTTTAAAATATTAAAACTATTAATCAGATGTACAGAGTTCTAATAAAAATAAACAAGAACGAATATTTAATATTGAAATACTTACTGTATAATTCATATATTAAGCACAAATAGCATATTTGGTTTAAATTATATATCATTTATTAATAAATGAAACATTGACAACTCACTTTCCAAACAAAATACAATTGAATGAATGGATGCTAGAAATGATACAAGTAGAAGAACATCTTCGGAAAATATCTTTACCTTATCACAACTATTTTATTAGTTGTTCATCATGTGGGTGGAAAGTTTCCTATTTAGAAGCACGTGATCATTTTATCATAAATAATAACATAAGTTGTCATAATTGCAAAGAAGGATATTTGAGGTTAAAAAGTACACATTAATAAATTATGATTCAGATAATTAACTTTTGATCTAATAGAATAAATTATATTTTCTAGTATTTACTTTCAACCTTCTCGATTCAAAAAGATAGATATAATAAAATGAGAGTGCTGTCTAAATCTTATTATTCATTTGTAACTCTTAAAATAATCTTTAGGACAATTGATAAATAAACTTGAAGATACACAAATAGATTATTTATTATTTTTATTCAATATAATCGGTTGACGTTAATTTCTAAATAAAAGATTAGTACCAAAAAATTTTCAATGAATGAATATGATCAAACTGATCCATCCTTTGCAAGATGATATACTTTTCTTCTAATATCATCCAGACTATTTGTTTCGTATATTAACCCTTGTTCTTTCAAATCATCAATTGACGCCTGAACCGTTCTCCTTGCTAGATTTGATAAATGGATTAATTCACTTTGCTCAATTGGATTTTTATTTTGTATAATAAAATATATAAATTTTGTTGCTGGTCCACCGTCTGCCATTTTCTTTGCGGTAGATATACTAAAGCTTGCTTTTGACAAAAACCCTCTTCTTAATGATTCAATCGATGCAACATTCTCTATTTTTATTTCTGCTAAATTGACTCTCTCTCCAAATTCAGCTATCAATGCAGCTTGTTGAACTTCCAGAGGAGCTTCAAATATGATATTTTCAGGAGAGACATTAGATGTGATAGCGCTTAAAATATTCCATTTAATATTTCCCTTCTCGTCATAAATCCCAACACTATAGCCTAAGTTTGCCTCCAAAATAACCTTGTCTTTAGTAATATTCAAAGCTTCATTGATTTTATTAATTGTCATTTCTGTGGTCAATTGTCTTCTTGGGTCCTTTTTCCCTATTTTCCAATGATGTTCTAATCCATGAGATCCAATTATATTAGAAATTTTTTTTTTCTGTTCTGGATTTATTTGAAGATTGTTTTCTCCCATTTCAATGATATCAAATCCAAGTGCGGCTGTTTCTTTTACAAATTGTTCAAACACATTTTCCGTAATTGCATATTCTGTCAGCGTGCTTCCTGTAGATACTAAAACATTATTTTCATGATAGAATTTTATCCTATCAATTAATTGCTCTTCTGGTATTAAGAGAGGATAAGCTCCATATATTTTGACTATATCTATCATTGGAGACATAATAGAAAAGTTTTCTTTATCGAACCCTTGGAATTTATCTATTATATATGTAATTCCTTGATGCCTTGGTTTTTTATAGTCAATTCTTTTCTCATATAATTGATCAAGCAAGATAATATAGAATAATGTTTTACCTATATTGATATTTTGTTATATTCATTTATTTATTGAATACTAGTAGTTCTTAACATAAGTCTCATATAATATGTAATTTTTGCATATAAATCCTCCATAAAAAATAGAAATATTCAATTAAGCTTTATAGAAGATTGTTGAAATAAAAGATATTTTTGTTATTGTCTTATCAAAAATTTGAGTATATTTTGTATATCAAATTGTATATTATACAAAATTAATTTTTTTGGTATTATTCATAACTATATCATTTTTCAATAGGATTTCCAATAATATTGCCCCATTCTGTCCAGGAGCCATCATAATTTTTAACATTTGGGTAACCTAACAAATACTTTAGTACAAACCATGTATGAGAAGAGCGCTCACCAATTCTACAGTATGTTATAATATCTTTATCTTGAGTAATTCCTTGTTCATCATATATTTTACGTATTTCTTCTAAGGTTTTAAATGTTCCATCGTCATTTATCACTTGGGCCCACGGTACATTTTTTGCCAATGGAATGTGACCTCCTCTTTGTGCTCCTTCTGTAGGGTATTCTGGGGGTGCAGTTATTTCACCTCTGTATTCTGCTCCACTTCTTACATCCACTAATGATAACTGGAAATATCTTCTACTCACTAATGCATTTTTAACTTGATCTAGATATGCTCTTATTTCCTCATTTGGCTTGATTTCTTCATCTAATTTATAATTTCCTTTAGGATAATTTATTGAGTCTTTGCTAATTGGCCTTTCTTCTTCTAGCCATTTCTTTCTTCCTCCATCTAAAAGTCTAACATCATTATATCTATAATATTTGAAAACCCAAAAAGCAAATGTCGCAAACCAATTGTTAAAATCTCCATATAGGATTACAGTAGTATTATTATCAATTCCATTACTTTGAAGTAATTTTTTGAAATTATGTAGGCTTAATATATCTCTGGTTATAGGATCATTGATATCCTTTCTCCAATCAATTAAAATTGAGTTAGGTATATGACCTAGGTTGTAATTCGATTTTGGATCATAGTCTACTTC
>DAIPKY010000195.1:0-2997 GCA_036769505.1 Nitrososphaeraceae archaeon | reverse complement strand
TTTCCTAGATATTTTAATGCCATTGCAGAACATTCTATATGCCATCCAGGTCGTCCAGTTCCCCATGGAGTTTGCCATAAAGGCGGTTCAGATGAAAATTTCCATAAAGCAAAATCAAGGGGATCTTTTTTCGTAGGGTCTACGTCTATTCTTGCTCCAGCTTCAATGCTTTCTGAAGTTTTCTTAGAAAGTTTTCCATAGTTACAAAATTTTTTTACTTGAAAATAAACACCATTTACCGTAACATAAGCATAATTTTTGTCAATTAAATATGTTATTAATTTAATCATGTAATTTATATTATCTGTTGCCTTTGGATAATGAATTTCTTCTAATACATTTAATCTAGATGCGTCTTCCATGTATTTTTTAATATATTTTTCTGATATTTCTTTGTAATCTATATTAAATGACTTTGCTTTTTTTATTATTTTGTCATCGATATCTGTAAAATTTTGAACAAATGTAACTTTAAGCTGTTTTGATAAAAGATATCTATGTAAAACGTCAAATATAATAATGGTTCGGGCATGACCAATGTGAGATTCATCATAAACGGTTATTCCACATAAATAAATCTTGATATGATTATCGTTTATTTGTAGTTCATCAATTTTTTTTGATAGAGTATTATATAGTTTCAAAATTAATCTTTTTTTATTTAATAGGACTATAAATAGGTGCTAAAAGAGAAGTTGAACCACTAAAGATCGATAAAAATATCATTTCCCCGTATGTCGAGGTTATACGTCTCTAATTTAACATCTTTCAGATAGTCAAGTAAATCTCCTGTTCGGATATTATAGTGCCAGAAATGAAGGGGACATTCTACGACTTCACCTTCAATTTTTCCTGGGGCAAGTGAACCATCTTGATGCCTACACAATGCTTCAAGAGCATAGTATTTCCCATTTGCATGAAAAATAGCCACTCGATTTCCATTTACGTTTACTTCTTTTCCCTTCCCATTAGGAATGTCACTTGTTTTTGCGATTTTTATCCACGCCATGAAACTTATAAAATTAGTCTAGCAACGGTTATAATTTTCTTACCACAGTTTATTAGATGATTCCAATCAAAGAATCCCATCAATAAAGCAACTTATTAATTTGAAGACTTAGTTATATGCAAAAACAGTCGAATATTTCATATTTAATATCTACACTATTTTAATTATTATTATATCAAATGAAAAACCAATCTTCAATACACAAAAAATCTTTGGAAATAAAATATGCTAATTCACAAGATTTGCTTGAAGCCGGTAAAATATCCTATGAATGGGCTGCGCGAATGATGAAAATTATTACAAAAATAACAGAAAAATATCAAAGGAGTACACCTTTAGCCAATTTTAAATTAGGATTTTGTTTGCATATAACCAAAGAGACTTCTGTGCTTATAATGGCAGCAAAAGCACTGGGAGCACATATATCTATCTGTTCAGCAAATCCCCTTTCCGTCCAACCCGACATAATGGAATTTTTGAAATACAATGAGATAGAGGTATTTGCAAAAAGAGATCCTAGTAGAATTGAGTTTTTTCAAAATATGATCAAAGTAGCAAATAGTAATGCTCATATAATCACTGATGATGGCGGTGAATTACACACGATTGTTCATAAAAGAAAAATAAAAGGTATACTCGCAGGCACAGAACAAACTACCTCTGGAATATTTCGAATTATATCACTTAAATCTAAAATTGGGCTAGATTATCCGATAATTGGGGTTAATAACGCTAAATCTAAACATTTTTTTGATAATCGATATGGCACAGGTCAAAGTACAATCTATGGATTATTGAAAATTTTAGGAATCCTGATAGCAGGTAAACATTTTGTAGTATGCGGTTATGGTTGGGTAGGTAAAGGAGTATCTTCATGTCTTAGAGGTTTGGGAGCCAGAGTTACTATAACCGAAGTGGATCCCATAAAAGCATTAGAAGCCTATATGGATGGATTTAATGTACAAAGACTAAAAGAAACTTTGCCAAATGGTGATTGTTTTATTACTTGTACTGGACAAAGAAATGTAATAACACAATACGATTTTCAGAATCTAAAAAATGGTGCATTTCTTGCTAACGCTGGACATTTTGATGTTGAAATCGATGTTAATTATTTATATGCACGAAATAAACAGCCGGTACAGTTGAGACCTTGCGTAGAATCCTTTAATATTAAAGGAAAAACAATTAATCTAATAGCGAAAGGAAGAGTTATAAATTTAGTAGGAGTTGAAGGAAACGCATCAGAAGTAATGGATTTATCCTTTTCAAATCAATTGTTATCTATATTGTACCTTACAAAAAACTACAAAAATTTAGAAAAAGATCTTCATCAGGTGCCAGTGGAAATAGATAAAAAAGTTGCACAGATGGCTCTATTGTCATTTGGAATAAAAATTGATAAACTTACAAAAGGACAAATTGAATACCATAGTAATGCTTCTGTTAGTTTTTAAAAATAAAGAATATGATTTCATAAATTGGTATTTGGATTTTTCAACCTGATTTTCAAAGATATAAAACAAAAAATTTTATATTGGCTTTGAAATAAGCGCAGAAGAAATATTCAATGCCTCGCAGTAATGCAAGAATAAATATTTAGAAAAATGCTATGACGTTTTTTTAACAAAAAATATTTTACAATTAACTGTAAAGGTCTTCAACAAAACTGTTACTCCAACAATTATTTTAAAAGATGATAGCATTATTGTTTTTTGCTTGTGATCAGTAGGTTTATAAAATTAAACAAATGCAATAAAATCACCATATCATTTTATTACCGGAAATAAAAATGACTTTCATATAATGATCTCCCGTATTAATAATAATGATAATAATAATTTTTACGACAATAATAAATTACCTTCTTATAGTCTTGATAGTAAAGAAGTATTTGAAACAAATAATCCTATCGTAATAACTACTGCTCTTCCTTATGCGAATGGTGAAATTCATCTTGGACATATATCTTCAACCTATCTTCCAGC
>DAIPKY010000060.1:0-9171 GCA_036769505.1 Nitrososphaeraceae archaeon | reverse complement strand
CAATTTTTTCATATTTAGTATCAAAGAAAAAGATTGATTCAAATTCACTTAATTTCCCTCTATATTTTGAAGAACCTATTGCAACTATTTTCAAATCCGGATAGATACTCTTTATTCTGTTAAACTTTATCAAATCATCATTTGAATCTATAACCTCGATATATTTTCCGTCATCAGTTTTAAAATCTATGGTAAGACTACCGCCTTCAGGAAGTTTAATTACGGAATTGACTTCATACTTTTTACCAAGAAAACTAAGTAAATTGGATAAAGATAATTGAGTTCTATTTGATAAGTAATCACCGTTACTATTTAGATACTTAATATCATTTTCAACAAGATTTCTTTTATTTGACAATATGAGAAATGTGCAAATCTATATATAAAAATCTAAGCCTTTTATAGATAAAAAGGAGTATATTTTGATTCTCATCAAACAAGATCCTCTACTTAAATGAATTATGAACGAATTTCAAAAACCAATATTAAAAAGATAAAATATAATACTTCTTCAATAACTTCGATGCATTCAGAGCTTTGCAGAAAAATTATTAGTGCTATTAACAATTGCATTGTAACAAACGAAAGTTTTGGTATTGCCTTTTCAGGCGGGATTGATAGCTCACTACTTGCAAAAGTTTCTAGAGATATTTATAAAGATAAGGCTATTCTATTCTCAATTGGTTTTCCTTTTTCACATGATCTTGAATTTTCTCGAAAAATTGCCCATAAATTAAATATGAAACATTTTACATATGAAATACAAAATGAGGAATTTAGTAATATCGCAAAAAAGGTTATTGACAATCTTGCATGTAATAACATTTCTCATATTGAAAATTGTATCGCTTTTTATTTTATCACTATTCTGTCAATTCAGAATAATTGTAAACTTGTTTTAACAGCCAATGGTTTTGACGAGTTATTTTGTGGGTATGATAAATATAGGCAAATAATTTTACAGGGTCATAAAAGGATTAAAAGTTTTATGGCACAAAGAATAATTAATGAGTTAACACTCATAAATGAAATAAATACGATTACAAAAGAATTTCACGTTAAAATTGAACAACCTTTTTTAGCTCAAAGGTTTATCGATTTTGCAATGAAAATCCCCATAGAGAAAAAAATACTTGGTCCCTCTGATAATATTAGGAAACATATTCTAAGAGAAATTGCAGTTTCCTTAAATGTTCCAGAAGAATCGGCAATGAAGCCAAAGAAAGCTCTTCAATATGGAACTTTGATACATAAAAATTTATCAAAGCTTATCAATTCTGATAAAGACATCCAATCAAAATTGGTGACTAAAATTATTCATTAAATACTCTTATTCCAAGTCTTATGTTTCTATCTAATTTATATATATTATATTTTATTTGGATTTAGATAATTCATTACGAACAATTGAAGAAACAGTATCAATTATCTTAATTCCGGAAGCTAAATGTTGTTCTGGAATAAAAAGATTGTTCAATTCCATATCAGAGAAATATTTTGAAAGAACTGAATCGTCCTTTATTGCTTGTATGAACTGTTTGCCATTGTCCTTTGCTTCAAATGCAACTCTCTGAATATTCATGTATGCCTCAATTCTCGAAATACCTTTTCGTACAAGAGATTCTAAAATGAATTCAGCATAAATTTGTCCTTGAGTTATGTTTATGTTTGAGGATATTTTTTCAGTATTTATTAATAGCTGTCTTACAACATTTATCATAGTCTTTAACATTTCATCCAAAAGAATTATACCCATTGGTATAGTAAATCGTTCATTTGCTGAATTTGATAAATCGCGTTCATGCCATAAACAAATATTTTCCATAGAAACGTTTAACAGAGATCTTAAAAGTTTTGCTAAAGAAGACACCCTTTCACTCTTTATAGGATTTTTTTTTACTGGAACTGCACTACTTCCCATTTGACCACTTTTAAAAGATTCTGCAACTTCATCTATCTCTGTTCGCTGTAAATTTCGGATTTCAATTGCAATTTTATCTAAAGACGTACCTATCAAAGCAACAAGAAACTGTACTTCTGCCAATCTTTCTCTTGGAATTATTTGTGTTGCTGCCTCTATAGGATGTAAATCCAATAAGGAAGCAACTATTTGTTGGACCTCCAATGCTTTATCCCCCATTAACGATCCAGTCCCCACAACTCCCAAAGTTTTACATATTAAGAAACGCTTTTTTCCTTCTTTTATCCTTTCCATATGTTTTACCATTTCCATTGCCCAAACTGCAAATTTTAATCCAAAAGGAATAATACTTGCATGTTGACCATGTGTTCTTCCTACTGCAGGTTGAATTTTGAATTCTACAGCTTTCTTAGATAAAATCACTGCTAATTCTTTAATTTTTGGCTCAATAATTAATAGGGCGGATCTCAATTGCATGGAAGTTGTTGTATCTATAATATCATTACTTGTTAAACCAAAATGGACCCACGGTTTTGTATTAGAAGAGCACTGTTCACTTATAGCATTTACTACTGCAGCCATATCATGATCAGTAGTAGATTCCAACTCTTTTGTTCTGGCTAAGGTAATTTTTCCTGATTTGGCTAGAACATTGATCTCCTTAGCTGCATCTATTGGAATTATGCCAATTTTAGATTGAGCTAAGGCAGTTGCTGCCTCAAATTCAAGAATAAAATCCAGCCGTTTTTGTTCTTCAAATATTTCTTTAATATCTTTACTTCCATATCTTCCAGAATCTATTGGCAGAATAACCATTATAGATATTCAATTTAGGAATAGAAATTAATCCTTTCTATCTATCTTTGAGTTAATAAATATGCAAATTATAGATTTTCATCTTTTGCAATAAAGTCAAGAATAAATTTTGCTTGTTTAATGTGTACTGCATCTATCATTCTACCATCAATTTTAAATGCACCACGTTTATCACCTTGTTCTTGAATTTGATTCAATCTAGCAACAAGTTTTTTTGCCCATTCAATTTCATTTTGTGACGGAACAAACACATTATGAACAGGTTGTATATGCTTGGGATGAATAATACTTTTACCCACATATCCAAGTCTTTTGGCAATTTTAGCATCTCTTTGAAGGCCATCTAAATCATCTACTTTCTGCCAAATGGAATCCAAAGCTGAAATTCCTGCAGCTCGAGCATCTACTGGTATTTTTGCCCTAGCATAACTATATTCTAATCCATTATTCTCATAATCTAATTTCATGTCATACAAATAATCAAAGACACCAAACACTAGGGAACAGATTCTTTCATTAAATTTTGCTATGTGATAGGAATTGACAACTCCTTGAGAGGATTCTATGGATGGAATTAACATAATTTTTTTTTCTATATTTCTTTTCTTTTCTAAATTTGTAATTATTTTAGTTATTTTTTCCAGTTCTGAAGGCGAATTAACTTTTGGAAGTACTATACCATCTAACCTCTCACAAATTATAGATTCTAAATCTTGTTCGTAAATTTCAGATTCAAATGAATTAATTCTAACAAAAATTTGAGATGATTCTTTGTCCTTATAATTAGCATTATTATTATTATTATTTTTGATATCAACATGATTTGATCCCTGATCAGAACAAAAATATTCTATAATCATATCTCTGGCAATTGTTTTTTCTGATGTAGGAACTGAATCTTCAAGATCGAAACATAAAATATCAGGATAAAGAAATTTTGATTTCTCTAGAAATCTCTTATTATTGCCTGGTATGAATAATAATGTTCTAAACATCACTAAACTATCACAGTTAATTAAAAAGTAAAAAAAAGAATTATAGTTCTTGTGGATTAGTTAATATTTTACCAATTTGATCGGCATTTGCCATCATAACATGACCTTTGACCATTTCAGAGAATGGTAATTTAGTAGCAATAAGTGGTTTAATTTTTCCTCTTCCTGTCCAATAAATTATATCTTCTAGATCGGATTTTGTTCCTTGCGTTGAACCTAATAGATTTGTGCCTTTAAAGAACAAGTATCGAAGATCAATTGTTGAATCATAACCTGTAGTTGCACCAGTTGCAACCAATGTTCCGCCCATCTTTAATAATGAGACCTCCTGAGGAAAAACTGCTTTTCCTATATGTTCGAATACTACATCGACGCCTTGTTTATTTGTTAGATTTCTAACTTTTTTGTGCCAATCTGGTTCTCTATGATTTACAACTTGGTCAGCTCCTAATTTCATACATGTGTCCATTTTTTCTTGATTTCCTGCAGTGGCAATAACGTCACAATTATATAATTTTGCAATTTGAATTCCTGCCATACCTACACCGCTAGTTCCACCCATGATTAGGACTGTTTGACCTGGTTTTATCTTTGCTCGTCCTACTAACATATGCCAAGCTGTCATTCCTACCATAGAGATAGCAGCTGCATCATCAAATGAAACAGAATCAGGTATCTTGGCAACGTTCACCTCCGGCAAATGAGTATATTGGGCGAATCCTCCCCATAATGGTCCAGTTTGAAATCCCCAAATATTTCTTTCATTACAATCGTATTCTCGTCCTGCAGTACACATTTCACATATCCTGCAACTGAGATTGGAATGTGACACAACCCTATCGCCTGTTCTAAATTTTGTTACGTCTTCGCCTACTTCCACTACAGGTCCGGCAACATCACTTCCAGAAATATGAGGCAAAGGAACTTTAACGGGATCCCCCCAAATTGCCCACAAATCATTATAATTATAGGCTGCTGATTCCACTTTTATCATAACTTCATTAGGTTTTAATTTTGGAGTATCGATATCTTCAATCTTAACTACTTGCATAGGATCTTTATTATATTCTCTAAAAAGAGCTGCTTTCATGCTTTGGATTTGCAGTATAGACTTAATATAGTTAACTTGAAATAAAATAATAATTTTCATTTTATTTAATTTTTTTTCAAATAAAATTGTAATTCATTAATAAATGAAAGATTAATATCATAATTCTCACAATACTTCTATATAGATGATTTTGGTTTTAATTAGTTTAAATCATTATCTTCTAACACAGAATTCCAGTTCTGCCTTGGAAACAATTCGAGTAAATCATCCTTGGTATCAAGGTCGAACCTAAGCTTGACTATATCTAAGGATTCTATAGGAATTTTGAATTTAGAAGCTTCTTTTAAGTGGTTTATGTAACTATTATCATCATAATGAGTCTTAATAACATCTGGAGGTTTTCTGAACAATATATTAGTACCATCAAAGCGTTTGGAAGGACATATAATAATACATTTATGATATTTATTTGAAATAGTACAAATTTTATCGATTTCTTTGGCCGAAATAAATGGTAGATCCTGTGGAATTACAATGTTTGCATTAATACCATTATCTATACAATATTTATCAGCTAGTAATACTGCTTTGTTAACACCTTCCTCTGAATCTTTAATGAATTTTATACGGTTTAGACAAGAGTAGTGTTTAACTGCTTCATCACTGGAAACTATTACGATTTCAGAAATAAAATTAGATTTTTTTAACTCTTTTATTGTAGCATCCAAAAGATACATTGCAAGATTTTTTCTTTGTTTAGCAGTTAAAATATTTGATAATCGAGATTTGGCTGAATGAAGACTTTTCATAGGAATAACAGCAGCGATTTTCATTGATAATTCATTTCTCGCAAAATTGATCTTGCTAATCTCTTCTCTTCCCTAACAGTATTCATCAAAATATTGGTTTCCAAAGAAGAAACACCAATTTTCTTTATCTCTTTTGACATATCAGAGTCGGAATTATCTATAACTATTCTAGATATTAACTGTGAATAAAATTTTGCTATTCCTCTGGCTGAAGATTCTATTCCTTTAGCCTTAAGGTATTTTCCAGCTGGTCCGCTTATTGCTTTATTTCCTATCACTGGAGAGATTGCAATAACCTTTCCTCTTTGTTCAATAAGTTCTTCCTTAATTTGAGCTACTGAAAAAATGGGTGCTATACTCGAAATTGGATTAGCGGGAGCAATAATAATAATATCGGATGATCGGATGATTTTTAGTGCATCTTGATTACATTTTGCTCTTTCGCTATTCTTATAATAAACATCTAATACTTTTGGTTTTGCTTTATTTTTTACCCAAAATTCTTGAATATTCATATCTCCTTTATTTGTAACAATTCTTGTTTCTACGTGGGTATCAGAAACTGGAATTATTTTATTATTTATATTAAATTGATTTTCTGCCATCCATTTTACTATAGCTGACAAGGAAAAACCATTTGAAAGCATTGTTGTTCTTATGATATGAGTAATAAGGTCCTTGTCACCAATTTTAAACCATGTCTCTTTGCCTAACAATTTCATACAATTAAGATAGTAAAAGGTATCTTTTCGGATTCCCCATCCACGCTCTTTGTCAAGTATCCCTGCTAATCCATAAATACATGTGTCAATGTCTGGACATACATACAAGTCATTAAACCAAAAATTGTCACCAATGTTAGAGATAATTGAAAAGTCAGAAGTACAACTGGCTATTCCGCGAATAATTTTTATGGAACCGGTTCCTCCTGCTAAGACTGTTATCAAATAATATGTATAGGAAATAATGATAATGTAAAATTTTCTATTATTATTATTTTTTTATAGTAGTAATTTTATTTTTTCTTCTTTTTAAGTATAATAAAAACAACAATAAGGATTATATTCGACAAAATGAGAGGGTCATTTGTGAACAGAAGGATCGTTTTATCCTGTTGGATAATACTAGGATTGATTTTGATTCCTACTGCTATTTCTCAATCATTCGCATCACAGATGGAAGTTTTTCTATCACCTGAACGGGATGCGAGTGATCCCGTCTTTACTAGCATCAGGTTTGTCACGCTAAGTTACGAACCAGGAAGTGACTTGGCTAAAATATTCAATGGAACAAATGAGCGAATAACGTTTACATTAAATTCTACTACACAAGGTATGAATGAACTACAAAAATCTGTTAATGAAGCTATTTTAAAAGAGAAAAATAGTCCTATCCAACTTTCTAATTCAAAATTAGATTATACAGCACAAGTAAGAGGAGATGAAGATAGGGCTCAAATATCATATAAGATAAAATTTGTACCACATATTACAAACTTTGTGCTTCCCTCCAATAGCACAACTCCAGCACTTGATCTTGATTGGAGAAGCGTTATAATACAAGGACCTCTAACTGTAACTGTTCCCAAGTATGGTAAATTTGATATTAATTATCCAATAGGGCCGATTAAAGCACTCTTTCCGGCTGCCGCTCAAAAACTAATGTCTGTGGAAGAAAGTAAGAATATCTTTGAAACTCCTCTCCTTGATTATGAAGAAATTGGTTTCCCTATGGATAGATGGCATTTTCTCTTTGATCCAACTGGAAGTCAAGCTTCTGCAGCAGGATCTGGATATTTAGAGGAAGGCGGCTCTAAAGTAGTATCAGTGTTCTCGCTTGGTGAAAGTAGTTTCAGAGAAGGAACGCATGCAGCGAAAGAAAGTTCTGCCTCTGTCCCCATAGATGATTCAGAAGTTAATATCAAATCATCTAATCCCCCACCCAGCGCTCAGATACAGGTATCTGGCTTTGCACAAATCAAAAAGATAAACAATGCAGAAATTGCTTTTGTTAGTCCAAAAGGACCTTCCGGAACTGCTACTGCAACTGGAGGATTCCCAATACAGGTACTATTAATTCTGGGAGGAATGATGGGTGCTGTTGCTATTCTTGTACTAGTAAAAGCTAGAAAGCCTTGATTATACAAGCCATCTCAACAAGAATTATACACAATTCATCTATAATTTTTTACAGTTGTTAGTTTTTTCGTTTTTTAAAACTATAATAAATATTTTATATTTATATATATATCAAAATTTATTGGTTGTTTATAAATCATATTAAAAAAGACTGTAATTTCAGATTCTAGCTATTGCAAAATAAGTCTTTTTCAGACTATATCTTTTGTTTCTCTCACCTAAAACACATATGGGGTCATGATCCCCAACTACTTAATCCGGCTTTTGTTGCAATGATTGATAAAGAGAAAGAAGAGGTAGTTAGTTCTTTATTTATTAATCATATTTAGATCTAATAATAAACTCATGTTAAGAACCCTGGAAAAGATAATGTTTTGTATGAAAAAGAAATAACATATTGAGATTATTACAATCATAAGATGATGAGCAAAGAGATAGAAGACAAATACAAAGACAGCTACAAACATGAATATGCTAAAATGAAATAAATAAATAAAAACTAATACGACCAATATAAAAGCATTATATAAATAAACAAAAGTTAAATTTAAAACTCTTTTTTTTGTTTACATGTTTTAGAATTTAGTAATAAATAATTGTTAAAGGTGTAATGATAAGATATTTTTTAATAATTTTTCATTTTACCTCATTCTTCTCCTCTATTTCGCAAAGTTATCGTATAATAAAAATTAAAATCAACCATTCAAAAAATGTATATATCCCTTTGCAATTTTTTTAAAAAAAGTAATTGCTCATTATTAGTATTTAGAGTAGTAATAGTATTCCCTAACGGTAGAATTATTATAATTGACTGTTGTATCTCTTTATTCTCTTCTATTTCACTAAGAGGTACAATTCTCCTAGATAAACTAATAATACGTCTTTATGACTCAACAAATGCAATAATGAAAAGGAAGATAGGTAAAAAAATTATCAGGAGTTTTATAAAAATTCACGATAAGATACTATAATATGATAGTAGAGTTTTATTGTATCACATAAACTATTGAATAACAAATCTTATTCACCCAGTCAATTTGGAAAAGATGCTGAATTCATTATAGCTCTTTATCTTCTTTCAAAAGGATGGGAAGTTAAATTATCAAAAGGTAGCAGGGGTCCAGCGGATCTAATGGCAAAAAAAGATTTAATATTGCTTTATATACAAATTAAAGCAAGTTCAAAGTTACCTCGAATAAAAGGTTCAGCTATTACTAAACTAAAAAGCAAATCAATCACTGACGGTGCTTTGCCAGTGGTCGCAACGCTACAACCAATCTTCCCATTTATGGATTCTGATAAAAAAATGATAAATAATGATTCCATTAATCTGTCGGTTAAGAAAAAAGACAAAATGAATTTGAAGATTTATTTTTATGATATATCGGACTGGAGTAACATGAATCTTTAGAGGTTGACAAATCGTAATTTTATTTCAACT
>DAIPKY010000194.1:0-3003 GCA_036769505.1 Nitrososphaeraceae archaeon | reverse complement strand
AATAAATAAATAAATAAATAAATAAATTAATTAAGTGGAAATTCCAATGTTGTATTTTCTAATTCCAGAATTGGTATATATATAGAATGAGAATCATTTCCTACATCATCAATATATTTATATTCTCCACTTTGTTTATTTAACTGAACAAATTTGGTTAAGGGTTTTTCTGACAATATATTATAATGTATTAAGCTACTTCCTATTGAACTATTATATATAAACATAAGATTTTGGTTTTTATAATTTAGAAAATAAAGTAATGAGCTAATACCCAACGCAGATTGAGCTGAGGACAGTATTATCTTGAACATATCTTCAAGAGAACTATACTTCATATATCTGAAATTGAATTTATTATTATTATTATTATTATTATTTTCTGACACGCTAATCAATAAATAATTACCCATTATTAGACCTTGCTAATAAAATTAAATAAATGGAGAATAAAGGGAAAGATCAGTTTTATGAATTTCTTGTTATAAATTAAAAGTAAATTATATATTATATATTCATTTATTATAATACAGTCTCTCAAAAATCTAATCCACAAATCTTATAAGTTAATCAGTTGCAATCCACGAACGAACTAGGATCAAATGATTCATGTAAATAAAATTTATAATATTGATTGTGTAGAATTTATGAACCAATTAAAAAAAGAGAATTTTATAAAAATTGATGCAATAGTAACATCACCTCCTTATAACATCAACAAGCCATATTCGAGATATAATGATAAAAGAGATAAAAATGAATATCTCTTATGGTTACAAAAAATTGCTCATAAAAGCTTACAGATTTTAAAAGAAGATGGATCATTTTTCCTCAATGTGGGGGGAAGACCTGCAGACTATATGCTTCCTTTTGAAATTTGTAATAAATTTCTAGAAGCAGGGTATAAATTGCAAAATACAATCCATTGGATCAAATCAATATCAATTGAAGTAGAGGATATAGGAAAAAATAATTTTATAAAAACTGATTCATCTATTGGACATTTTAAACCTATAATTAGTCAGAGGTTTCTTAGCGATCTTCATGAATACATATTTCACTTTACCAAGAAAGGAGATATAGCGATTGATAAACTGGCTGTAGGGGTAACATACCAGGACAAATCAAATATAAAAAGGTGGAAATCTGCGAAAATAGATAAGAGAGATAGAGGAAATATCTGGTTTATCCCTTATAATACAATTCAAGAAAAAAGACCTCATCCTGCAACATTTCCTGAAAAACTACCGCACTTGTGCATTAAATTACATGGTATAAGAAAAAATACAGTTATTTATGATCCATTTATTGGAATAGGTACTACGGCTTTGGCATGTATTAATTTAAACGTAGAATTTTTAGGTACTGAAATAGATAACAAATATATAGAAATTGCCAATGAAAATATCAAACTTAGATATATAAAAAAAAATGAAAGATCCTAATTTATTGATATACTTATTTCTCTTCCATCAATTTCAATGGTCTTATATTCAATATCCTCCTTCTTTTTTTGAGATAAAACTAGAGATTGAACTCTAACTAAATAAGTTAAATCAGTTGTATGTAAAGATAAAGAGGAGACTTCATCTTGTTCTAAGTCAGCAATATATGCAGTTGATAGAATTTCAGTCGGGTTATATGATTTTTCTTTACGTAATTGTTGCAAGTTTCTAGCCAAATCACGGACTAGACCTTGTGTAATTAAGTTTTGATCTCGATTTGTAGACATGAATATTATTAAATTTTCTTTTTCGGCATAAACGTAACCTTCCTTAACTGAAAATGAGATTTCCAAATCTTTCTCAAATAAATCAATAAAAGAGGAAGAAGCCTCATCATAAATTAGGCGAAATTTTTTAGCTGTTTTTAGAGTATGAAGAACCTCTACTTTGTCAAGTTTTTCAAATTCTGTTATAACCTTACCTATATCAGATTTAACTTGTGGTGCTACACTTTTTCGAATAATGCTAACTAAAGGTAAAATAGGAAGATGGGCATTGATCATTTCTAGAACTTTTTCCACTGTATTTGGTGCATGAACTTGTTTGACCTTATAGGATTGTACGTTCAATTGATTTTTCAATATTTCAGATATATCACTTTTAGACAACTGGGTATCAAGTTGATTATGATCGTTAAAGTTTTGTATATTATTATTAGTATTATTATGAGTATTAGTATTGGATTGTGTTACTGTTTCTTTATCTAAAATAGAACATATCGCTATTTCAGTTACAGGCCATCTTCGCTTAATTTTTGCTTTCATTCTTGCAGAATTTGCTAAAGAGATGATTGTCTTTATTTTTTCAAAAATATTCTCAAGATCTTGATCAATTAAAGATATTTCTAACTCAGGCCATTTAGAAAGAAGTATACTATCTTTAAAAGAACTACCCTCTCTTACATTTTTTACTTTGCTAAAGCAATTCAAATAAAGATATTCTGTAAGAAATGGAGATATAGGATGAAGTATAATATCAATCTTCTCAAGTACATAATCTAGAATTGAAAAAATTGTAAGTCTTCTGTTTATTTCCTCCACATTATCGTTCCAAATATAATTTCGTGTAAGTGGTATGTATGTTTGACTGACATTATTTATAATAAATTCTTCAATAGCTTTTGTTGCTTCATGAAATCTGCAATTTTCAAATAAGAAATTTATATTTTTTATTAAATTTTGCAATACTGAAAGAAGCCATTTTTCAGGAGTCTCTAATAAATTATTATTAATTACCCATTTGAGGTCATGAATGCTTCTGTCAAAATTATCGAGAACGCTGTTTTGTTTTAAATATATATGCAAATAGTAAAGCGTACTCAGGATTTGATATGGTCTTGAGGTCATTTCTTTGAGACTGAAATTCAATGCTTCTATCGATGACGATTTCCAGATAAAATAAAATCTAACGAGATCTACAGAGTTCTTTTCGAGCATTAAATTGGCTTCTATTACATTTCCAGCACTTTTACTCATTTTATTACCTTTTTCATCTAATA
>DAIPKY010000193.1:0-3010 GCA_036769505.1 Nitrososphaeraceae archaeon | reverse complement strand
AATAATAATAATAATAAGGAAAAATCTATTTTTAATTTTGTAGCCGTTGGAGATTGGGACTGTACTGGTGAAACAGAAGATACTGTCAAAAATATAATAGATCAAGATCCAGAACTAGTTTTAGCTCTTGGTGATTTCTCATATAGTGGAGATGCAGATTGCTGGTTTGACTTAATAGAACCAATAGCAGATAAAACCAAAATTGTAATGGGAAACCATGAAGATGGAGATGAAGATGATTATATGGATTATTTTGGTTTAGAAAACCAATACTATTCTTTTAATGAGAAAAATATTCACTTTTTAGCATTATCAACTGAAACCGATTATGATGATGAGTCTGAACAATATGAATTTGCCAAACAAGACCTTGAAAAATATTCTAAAGACCCATTTATTGATTGGATAATAGTATTCTATCATAGATACATTTATGGGTCAGGAAGTGGTGTACCAGAGGAGTCTGATTTTAGAGAAACATACCATCCTCTTTTTGATAAATATAAAGTTGATCTGGCTTTACAAGGTCATCTTCATGTTTACGAAAGAACATATCCAATTACTTTTAACGATGAAGATGATGACGAACCTATAGTGCAAGATAGTGCTCCAAATATATATAAAAATCCAAAGGGAACTATATTTTTGACCGTAGGAACTGGAGGAGCACATGATATGCAACTCTCTTCATTAAAAGATTTTTCTGCTAAAGGATTCGCTGGTGACTTTGGAATAGTGAATATTGAAATAGAAAACGATCAAACTCCTCTATCAGGAGAATTTATTAAAAATGGAAAGAAACAAAAAATTCTGGATGAATTTAAAATAATAAAAGATAAGTAAAAGTTACATTATATTTCTATACCAATCGAATTTGTCTTTTAAATTTCTTATTGTTATTGAAAGTTTAGTGAAAGTTGGATAAGAATTTTTTAGTTGCTATTATTAATACGATCTAAAAAGAAGAAAAAAGTAAGCCATGCAAATAGAGAAATGTTATACCTAAATAATTAGTTACTATATTACATCTTTATTTTAAATAAGAGATTTCCAAAATTAATAAATTGGAAATATTCACTTTTTGTATATGCTAAGAAGTTTAGGAATAATTTTTCTAGGACTTGTATTTCTTGTTACTATAAACCTCACCTTTTCTTTTATAGGAAAGGTTATGGCACAAGAATCCGAAATTCTCTCTAAAATTACTAACGATAATAAACAAGGTAATAAACATGAGGATGATGATAAATTAGTTGTTGTAGCCCAGATTGATTTAAAAAATACTGAAAGGAGCGGTTTGCTTAAAATAGTCGGTATTATCAATGGCGAAGATTTTGTCAAAACTATTCCTTTAGACACATTAAAGGAAACAACCAAGAAATTGAAAGTTAAATTCTCAATGGATAAAGAAAATGAAATAGTAAGTGCTGGTAAACCAGATGAATTTTTTGTTTGTGCTTATCATGTTAAAAATACTGATACAAAAATTAATTCTTATGGTAAACAAGGGGCTATTGAATATTTCGACTGTAATGAAGGTGATATAAAATCTACTACTAGCCCAACACAGATAAGCTTATTTAAAGCAAAGTCACAAGTTTATAATAAAACATCTACATACTATAATATGTATTCGAAACCACAAGTAGTATCATTTGCTACTCTAGCTAATGATACAACAAAGACCACTAGTAATGTATCTTATCTTAAATCAAATATTGCAAACAGTGGTGATAAAGATAGCAATAACAAACCTGTTAAGGTAAAAATAATAGTGCCAATGGAAGACAGAAAGGATGCTAAAAAGATCAAAGTTATGGCTATGCTGAAAGGTCAAATTAAATCTGCAATAATAGAGGATGTTCAAAAGGAATTTGATAAAACTGGTGGATATACAATTGAAAGAACATTTGCATTTGAAAGAAACACCGATATGGGTCCCATCCAAATTGGAGATAGATTTCATGCGTGTGTAATAGGACAAGACTTAAATCCTCCAGAAGGAAGTGAATGCGAAAAACGACTAATAAAACACCTTGACAAAACTAATGCTTTGGCTGCTCGATAGACACCTAATTAGCCTATTAATTAATTTTTTTTTGGAGAATTAACGATATAGATAAGATTAAAGCTGGAATTTCAAAATAGCATATCCTCAAATTATGGATCTATATTGGTTATAGAAATATAGATTTACATTTAATATTATATAGAGTTCAACTTTATTGCAATTGCAATAAAAAGAAAGAGAAATTGAAATTTTACATTAAAACCTGATTAAAAATAATAGTGTAGAATAAATGGGTATATTCAATCAACAACTCTTTCTTTTGTTTTTTCTGCCTCGTATTCTGCACCTGTGTCTCTATCTGGGTCATCAATCTTTTTACCTAATGCTCTTGCTCCTGCCTTTATTTTATCGTCTAATCCTACATCTTCATCTGTCTCTATTTTTATATCCTTATCGTTTTCCATTGTAAATATTGTTATATTTTTATATTTAAAAGTTAGATATGAAATCTTCTGATAAATTATATATATTATTTCTCAGTAATTTTTTAGAAACTCTAACCAATACAATTAATTTATTCTTTGTAATTGCAAATTCTCCTTTATCTAAAAACCATAGCAATGAATAAGACTAGAGGGGTAACTATGGCTTGATTGCAGTATAAAACTATTACTTTAAAAGTTAAGACAACTATATATGTGATAGATTAATCTAGACCAGATATACCAATTACTATAAACACCTGATAGAACTGCAATAAACCTAATTTGTCAAATACTCTATAGCTATAAAATTACTATATCTTGATAAATTCAAGACAATTGTTTGTCTTATTTCGAAAACGCAAATATTAAGAATTCTTTTCTAATAAAGTAAACACAATGTATAGTCATACACATGTAAAAGATGTTGAAAATGTATTAATATTACAAGGTGGTGGTTCTCTGGGTGCTTTCGCATGTGGAGTTTGCAAAACCTTTGCAAAAAAAGATATAAAAT
>DAIPKY010000192.1:0-3016 GCA_036769505.1 Nitrososphaeraceae archaeon | reverse complement strand
AAATAAACACACCTCTCTGCAGATGAAAATTGGTATTCTATAATTGATATGATATCTATGTATTATGAATAATGTGACTAATTTATAAATTAAATAATAGTAATGTTAAAAGAGCCTCAAAGGTGGTTGTCTTAACATCCACATCTTTTTACTATCTGAAAGAATCGCTTGTTGAAAATCTTCTAAATTATGATCATATTGGAAATACAAACTTATTGTTATAGGAGATTTCGATAATTCAGATTCCCCAGGAGCATAATAGATTAAGGATTGGCCTAAATTGCCATAAACAAGATTTCCTATAGTAGATTTCCAAAATATCCTTGGTTGAATTTGGATATTATCTATGAAATATTTTTTGTAATTTGATCCAGTTACAATTATAGAACTATCATTATTTGTAATACTTTTTTTGGTATTAGTCTCTGTAGAAACCTTGATAATGTCAGAGGTTATCAAATAGCTTTTTAAGCCTTTTATTGAAAAAGGATATAAAGTATTAGTTTTAATTTGAATTAAAAGTGATAAATTACAAATTTTACAACTGTTGATTGCTTTGAATGATACTTGATAATTTTTTCCTTCTTCTTCTTTTTTCTTAGTAGTGGTCGCAAAAGTAGGCTTTAAAGTATCAAAATCAATAACCTTAGACTTTGAAATATAATTGTCTATTTTATTATCATTATCATTATCTGGATCTTCCTGCTTGCTTACAAACACCTTTGCTCTAAAAGTTCTTCTTGCAAATTTTTTTGCAATCAAAATGTTTACATTAACAAAGAAGCGGTATTCTTCTTCTTTAAAGATACGTGAGCCTTGTTGTCTAACTGTTAATTCAATACAAATTTTTTTGTAGGTTAGATTTTTACTGCTACTTTGTAGCTGTGGATAAAAAATTACAGAATCACCAGAATCCCGGGGAAAGTACTCAGCATCCATTCCATTTCCTATTTTGAAAGCACCATTATCTATACCACCCTGTATTTTCCATTTAATTTCAGTACTTATAGGTAGTTTAAAAATATGAAGAATACCATGCATACAATTTGTTTTAATAAAATTAAAACTTTCCAAGTTTAAGGAAATAGGTATTGCGTCTTGAATACCAAACTCACGTTTATATAAATTAGAATTTGATATACTTACATCAAGAGATCTATGAATCTCAAAACGTAAGGGTTTATTATTACTCGCATTTTTATTTTCTAATTCATTTATCAATATTATTTTAATACTAAAATACATATTAAACTTTAGATCTATCAGATGAACAACTCAGGTTTAGACTAATGATGGCATTTATAATATATTGCTATGTAAAGAAAATTGTAATAGCAACACTACTAAACTACTTTAACCTATTTACATTTCCAACAACTGCGTCAGAGTTTAAATATCCAAACAGTAATACAAATTATATAATTTACTACCAAAACTAGAAGATATGCTGCTGTAATGTTTTCATACATTCTATTAATTCTAAAATCTTTTTATGATGTGCATTTAAGAAGGTTATATATTAGGAAATATTCTCTATTTATGTTTATTTTTTAGTGTGAGTAGAGAAACTTCAAGATCTTTTATTGACATTATCGTTAATGGTTACTCATTAGTAATACTACTTTGGCTAATCCATGGAGCAAGATTGGGCAATTTTTATAACATGTATGAAAAGGTCATTTATTCATTCAATAGATACCTTGGCAGAGGGGCAGATCATATTCCTCTATTTAGTAAAAGGAGAGTCATTATATATAATGAAATTATATGATGAAATTACATGTGACTTCGGCAAAGTTTTATTATATATTTCAGATTTATGTAAAAAATAATTCTGATTCTAAGTTAAAGTTAAGGTTAAAAGAAGTAAACTGTTGTTAATGGTAATATACAAACAGGTACAAGTATTGCAATATACTTCGATAATCTGCATTAATATTTAACTTCTCTCGCTTTTTATTTTATTGGACCTATTTGTTCTCTTAATTCTGATAGATTTAATAATTTCTCATAAAAGCTTGAAAATTGAAGTATAATATTACTATTTTCCGAATATGTAGCCAGAAAACTATTGGAACCATTATCTTGTTTCAAATCTATAAAAAGTAAATGTTGGCAACCTATAATAAAAATAATCATATCAGATCTAAATATTTAGCTATTTTCCCATACTGTATGTCCACGTTAGTAGGCTCGGTTGAAAACAAAAATTAAATTATCTATAACGATTGAAAATTTTTATTATTTGTAATTATACAATTGCGAAAGTATAAAAAATTTATTCAATATTATTCACATAAATTACATTAACTATTAGATTACATGCAAAAATGACTGTTAAACCTTCGATGTTAGAAGCATTTTATAACTCGATTTTATAAATTTAACCGCAATTTTGAAAGATTAGTTAGACTAAAATTTGTAAATTTGTATATCTGTTATTTTTTTACTTCAACTTGTTTGCTTTGTCAATAGTACATTAAAGTAAAAAATCTAATTTGGAATAAAATAACTGTTGTTTCTATATTTTGATCATAAATGCAAATTTTGTGTTTATTCAACTGATTTTTTAATATTTTGTTCCACTTTAATTAATTTTAATAGTTCCTCTTCACAAAGTTTTCGTATTAATTTTCTATGACAATTTGATTCATCTTTCTCATAACATAACAACATAAATTCTTTTCCATTAAATACCTCTTTAGCTATATTTTGACAAATATCTATTACATTTTTATTTTTTATTATTTCATCCCTAAATAATCTCTGAAATAACTGAAAATCTATTCGTCCTTTTTTGTAATCTTTCAGTAGATTTTTTGAAGGTGACAAATCTTTCTACCATTTATCAAATTTTTCTTTTTTAATTCTGCGGGGCCAGTACCTAGTAATTAAAATTCTGGTTCCATCTGAATTCTCAATTGAGTCATAAATGGATTTAGTTTTAATCATTATTATTACCATTATCAGAAAATAATATACCATTACTAAATAATATTATTTCTAAAAAGATCCT
>DAIPKY010000191.1:0-3047 GCA_036769505.1 Nitrososphaeraceae archaeon | reverse complement strand
CAATAAAGCTCATTATAAGTATCATTACCATAAACTATAATAATATAAAAGAAATCCTTTATAGTACTTAAATATGAAGGACCAATTAAAATTTGTTGTACATGGTCGAAAAGAAGGGAATAAATTCGTCCTAGACGCAATTACAAATTATATACTAAAGAGTCTAGAATCATTTGATGGTAAAACTATAATAGTAACATTTGAAATGCCCATTACCAACACAATACAAATGGAGAGTTCCAATTTAATTAATTAACAAATGAAAAAGAAATTGGAAATTCATGATCAATAAGTAACGAATTAGGCACATCTATTTAAATAGATTGAGTATATAACAAATAATTTAAAAATATATTATTGCATTTTGCTTTTGGAAAAAAGAAATATCTTTATTATTCCACATTTTTTTGATTAACAGTTAGACACATGATTCTGATATCTATAACAATTTTACTGTAATACAAAAACGGATAAGAGATGTAGAACAACAAATAGAAAAAGAAAATAAGAAATAAGAATAATAAATAAAATTTAAGTCCCTAAATTAGTTTGTATCTATTTATTTCCACGAACGCAATCTATACACCAAACTTCAGGCTTTGGTACTCCCTCAACATTTACCCGCACCTCTATCCAAACAGATAGATCAGAACCACATTTTTTACATGTTCCATCGTAACTTGTTGCTGCCATATTCAATAATATTGATAATACATACAATATAAAATTCTTTAATAAAAAAATAAAAGAGATTAAGAGAATTATTAATAATTATTAATGTGCTTTGTGATTGTGCTCATTCAATTCTTCTACTGAACTGAAAGATTCTCCGCATTGACAATTGTATTTCTTTTCATTATCGTCTTGTTGTGACATTATCTCATGATATGCAACAAATTATTTATTACTAGTAGCACTTTGTTATTCAACTTAAGAAAATAAAAAATAAGAAAATTTAATTCTCTTCTAAGTTATTATTTATTTTCTAACAATGAATCTATTTTCTTATCTAATGTCAAAATCTTGTTTAACATTTTATCGTAACTTTGCTCAACTATTTCTATCTTTTGTAAAATCTAAGCATGTTTTCTGCTAAGTTTTGCTTTATGATCAAGTATTTCCTGTTGTTTAACTGTAGTTTTCTCTTGTCTATTGTATATCCATTAACTAATTATACTTCCTAAATACAAACTCACCAACAATCCCAATTTAACAAGTACAACAGGAACAACAGGTCAATAAGGTCTCCCAGGTTCATGTGAACTTTAGAGGGCATCAGGAATAACAAACATTAATGGATCTAGCTATTATTCAGTAATTGGTAACGCATCTACTATCATACCCCTTCGGTATTGCTAACTCAACTGTATCATGTTTACCTAGAGATGTTGCAATAAGTGGTGAACATAATAGCACATCACTAATTATCGCTAGACCTGGACAATATGATATAAGATATTTTGGGAGTCTAGGGCCTGATCCAACACAAATTGGAGCACTCAACTATTAGTCAGAATTGACCCTACTATTACTGTTGTTACAACGGTAAATTGCTTTGACAATCTACCATTGAGACTATAACAGTCTTACCATTTTTTTATTTTTTATTTTTATTTTAATAACATAGAAAATTATTTAATTATTAAATATACAAATTAATTTCAGAACATATAATGAGAATTTAAATAATTAATAAATACTCTTACATTATTAAATGGTTTTATTCTTCAATCCAAATAATAGACAAACTAACCATCTTGATATAGCTTGGACTCATTCTTGAGTCTACATACAACAATCTACAATGATGTTCAGGCTATGGCAATTAAATAAATAATAACTAAATTGTCTTCAATTCTTAAATATTATAATATCTTTTAATTGTATATCTCCTAATCCGAGATACCATCAGCACCATAGCCTTCTTCTGTTATGTATCTGATGAACTCACATAGATAGATAGAGGGCTATGGCTTTCACTTAACGAAAAAAACTGTCTTCAACTATTCAATATCATATTATCACATTAATAAATACATCTCATAAAAGACTGTTTGATCAGCCATAGCCTTCTTTCTCATATGGGATTGGCTCATAAAAAAGAGAGGCAAAATTATGGTATTATGTTATTAATAAAGTATTGGTCTTAAAATATCTATAATGTCTAATGCTTATTATATACAAACATCTATTAAGATAAAATGAAACAATATCATAAAAGGTTTTATTTTTATGGAAAGACGGTTCCCGAATTATTGGATAAAATAAATGAATTTACAAAACAATATAGTGTAGGAAATATCTTTGATGTATCAATAATGGAAGTATTAGACAAACAAATAGAAACAGATGAAAAAAAATTTGATAAGAATGGTAGAATGGAGGATTCCGATAGAATAAAGATCAGTACTTTTGAATATTCCTATTATGCAATTGTTCTTATTTTAATAGAGGAATAGATGATTATCTAATTTGAGAGTCTAAACAAATTTTTGTTAAGGATTTTATATTGCGTACCTACCTACTTAGTTTGTTCTAAATGTCAAAACAAGTATTACCAGTTAGTCTTCTTTTACTTCATATCTATTTCTAAATCATTACTAGTAAGATATCTTGAAAAAAGATATTCATGTTATTCTTGAATAGTTTTTGATTTATGAATATTAACATTGAAATTATCTCTTTACAGACAATAAACTTATTATTTAAAATTACTATAAAGTATTATGGGAGCAGTATTTAGGGCAAAAGATTTTGGGAGCAATTACAAAAAGATTATTGATAATTCAATGAAAGATCTACAACCTGATGCAAAAAATGATGTTTATAAATTATTTAATACATGGGAAGGTAAAAGTTCAGAAGAAAAACTTATAAAAATAATAGGACCTGAAAGAATGGAAAAGTTATTGAATGAAGTTAGAAAAAATCTAGATACTTTGAATGAGAATGAGAAAGAGGATTTAAAAAATATTTTCAAGGATTCTTTAACATTTGATTAAGGAAATATTGTGATTTTTTAATTTACCATAGATTAGAATGGAGTA
>DAIPKY010000059.1:0-9405 GCA_036769505.1 Nitrososphaeraceae archaeon | reverse complement strand
CTAAAATTATAATGCACATTTTTAATCATTTACCAAAGAGAGAACGAATTAAGCCAAGCAATGATATAGATAAATTCTCAAATTCTCACTATATTGAGGGATTTCAGACCATAATAAAGGAATTATTATCTCGGAGAAGGATATAATTGATGTCTAGTATTGTAAATATTACATTTCTAAATGAATAAGACTGTCGCATATGTTCTCGACATATAACTGTTTTTGCTACTACTAACAATCATTATGATCTAGTTTAAATATATAGAATCAGTTTCTTCTATTACGTAACCATCTTTGTTAGAAATAATTTTATAGTTTTCATTGGTTACAGTAATGGTATACAATTTATTACTATTATTAGATACAATAGTAAATTTCCTATAAAAAAATACAACTGTAACAGGAAAAAGTTAATTCACTATTTTAGGATGAATTTACCAATAGGTAAGACATAAAAAAGAATAAATTTTCCGAAGAAATTCTGGAAGATGATATGTAGTAGAAAGAACAAATTCGTAGCATAATAATAGATTTAGAAAATTTTTTACAATATTCGGAAAGGAGAGGGAAAAAATTATCGTGGTAGTCTTGTGAACTATCTAATATCATATTTTTTACAAGAGGTTAATTTTGGGATAAGTTCTTAAGATATATAGTCAATGATTGATAAATAATAATTTAAACATATAAATTACAATTATAATTTTTTTTCGATAAATAAAAAGATTAATACTCTATAGTATTAAATATGAAAATGCAAACAGAAAATACTGCCAACAAAATTGATGAACAAAAACTACACGAATTCATGATAAAAGCTGTTGGAGACATTGCAAGTACTATGAGTGCAATGCTTGTGATTATTGGAGATAGACTCGGTTTATACAAAGCCATGGCAGAGTTTGGATATCCTATTACATCAGAAGAATTAGCACAAAAGACTAGCACTAATGAACGCTATATTAGAGAATGGCTGGCAAATCAAGCCGCTGGAGGATATATAACGTATAATGCAGCAAATGAAAAATATACACTTCCCTCAGAACAAGCAATGGCATTAGCAGATGAGAATAGTCCTGTTTATGTGCATGGAGCATATCAATCAATCAAATCTTTTTTTAAAGACGAAGAGAAATTTATAGAAGTATTCAAAACTGGAAAAGGATTGAGATGGGGCGAACATAATCATGACCTCTTTGAAGGCACTGCCAGATTTTTTAAACCTAATTATGTTGGAAATCTTGTGAGTTCATGGATTCCTTCACTCGATGGAATTGAAGAAAAACTAAAACATGGTGCCAAAGTTGCTGATATTGGATGCGGATATGGTATATCAACAATTCTTATGGCCAAGGCATATTCAAATTCTAAATTTTATGGTTTCGATAACCATAACCCATCTATTGAACAAGCTAAAGAGCAATCAAGAAAAGAAGGAATAACAAGTAATCTAGAATTTTCTTCAGTATCAGCAAGTGATGAATCAATTGGCAATGATTATGATCTAATTACTTTTTTCGACTGTCTTCATGATATGGGTGATCCTATAGGAGCAATGAAATTTGCAAAACAATCACTCAAACCAGACGGTACATGTATGATCATAGAACCAATGGCCAATGACAAGGTAGAAGATAACCTTAATTTGGTAGGCAGAATATATTATGCAGCATCCACAGTTGTTTGTGTCCCAAACTCTTTAGCAGATAATGGCCCTGCATTAGGTGCACAAGCAGGTGAAAAGAAAATAAAAGAAATATCAGAAGCAGCTGGATTTACTAAATTCAGACGGGCAACCCAGACTCCATTTAACATAATCTATGAAGTAAAACCCTAACTATAAAATAACCCTACAATAAGATATTTTATTTATTTTTTAGATTTATTTCAAGTTTAACTCTTCTTTGTTACTAAATGGAAATATAATTAGAGTATTCTTTTATAATTATCTTATTGTGATATTCCTGAATTTTTGCAATATGTGATCTTCCATAAGCTAGTATTTTTTTTAATTATAATACTAATACCTTTATTTTTGTCTTGTCGAAAGTTATTTCAACTTTTATCAGTAATTAAAATACAAAGGAAATTAATAAGGTATACTGAGATCCAAATTTAACAAACCTTTCTCTTTTGTAAAGATATATACTTTTTGAGTTACTATGCTAAAAGAGATTCAAACATTTGGGAGAGAATTTTAGTAATTTCTTCCGTGATTGATTGTCAATAAAAAGAGCAATATTAATTGAAAATCCATAAACAACTAGTATGCTATAATAGCAATTTTTCATTTGTGTTCTAGTTGCTCAATTTTGTGTTGGAATTCATATCTCCATCCTTCTGGCAAATCTCTTATTTTTATTGCTCGCATCATGGTTTCAATATTGTCTATATTGTTCCTACTAATATAAAGAGTAACAATATCTTTTACTGTAACATTATTTTTATCTCTTCTGATAATCTTTATTTTGTCACCTATTTTGATTTCTCCTTCTGTTAATACCTTAAAGTAAATACCAGGACGACCACTTGTCATAAATTTTTTAATTACATCCATACGTCCAAATCTAACACCAAGTTTATAGCATGGCATTCTAGGTTGTGTTGCTACAAGCTTAGCAGATCCTATTTGAAACTGATCGCCTACATTAACAGCATCCTCCAATAATCCTACAGTGGTAAAATTCTCTCCAAACATTCCCCATATAAGATCCATGTTAGGAAATTGTTTACGCCAGTAGTCATAATGTTCTTTTGGATAAGAATAGACTGCCTTATCAATTCCACCATGTACTGTCAAATCAGCTTGTTTGTCACCATCAAGGTTAAGCTTACGCAAGGCGATAGGACCGGTGACAGGATCCTTGAAAATTGCAGTAGTTATAATTTGTCCATTGAAGAGTACGTTTCTTGGGAGTCCGACATTTACAGAAAGCACTTTCATTGTTTAATATAGAGATTATTTATTATTTATAATATACCCTAGAACATTTATTCTTACTAACTGTATCATTATCTTATCCTTAGAATTAATCTAATTTTGCTTATTATGGATTGATGTCATTTTACCTATGGTGTGGCATACAAAAGCGGCAGATATATGTTCTTCATATATGTCTTCTTCTTTCATGTTATGAACCTTTACAGCATGTTCAGAAATACGCTCCAAGACTTCAGCTTCTGTTTTGCCTTCTACGAGGTAATCACATTCAAATCCCGACTCTTTGCAAGATAATTTTATCATAATATGTTTTCTAACTAATGTTAGGCAATTAAATATTAAAGTATTTCAATGATCAATAGTACAATTAATAAGAAACTGCATCTTAATCCAATACCATCAAAGTTCCAATTTCATACGTTTATCCAGCGAAATCACATTAATTATTTATAATTGAATCTATAATAATAGTAATTACAAATCCTTTTTTCGGTCAAATTTGTTTTATATACCACTGACCCCATTGTGATAATAGTTCTCTCATTGTATTGGATCAAAAAATAAAAAATTATGAGAACGAAAAAATAAATGAGAATAATAGAACAAAGTTTGAAGAATCCTATGAAATAATCTACAATTTGTCTTTTGAATTCCAATTGTGGAACATTTAGCAATGGTGGATCCAATACAATTTTTTGATAATTTAGAAAATTATTAACCATTTAGAATAAAAAATAATTATCTATACTTATCTTAACTCATAAATTTAGTATTACTTTTTTTAATTTAATACTACTTATAAATTGGATAAACATGTAATTAATTACTAATATGACAAGCACAGAAAAAGAAGAAGAAGAAGAAAATAAAAAAAACACTAATACTATAAAAGATGAAACAGAGAAACTTCTAGACCAACAAAAACAACAAATTTCAGATGCAACAGATAAATTCAATGAGAATATCAATGACTATCAAAAGACAAGCAATGAAATTATTGAGAAAAGTATCGATACAACAGGCAAATATCAACAACAAGCGATTAACACATTCCAATCAATCACAAATAACTTTGTAGAATTACAAAAGAATCTTCTTGAAACTTATCAATCAGTAATATCAAGATTTTTAGATGTTACAGCTAAATCTTATAGAAATAATTCTCCATCTTCACAAAAATATACAGATATTTACAACAAGTCCAATCAGACTATTACAGATAATACAATTAATGCTACAAACAGAATAAATGATGCGGTATTGGGATCTACAGAAACTTTTAACAAATCAATAGAAATTGCACAAAAATACTATAATGAGTCAATTCAAAACTACTTTAACTTTCTCAAGAAATTAGAAAGATCTTCTAACCAATAACAATTTTTTAATATTTTATTTTTTGAAATACAACCTTATTAGAATTTAACAGATATAAAAGTAGTTAGTAATTTTTTTTATTTCTCATCTATAGAACGTAGTCCATTATCTTCCTCTTTAATCTCATCTACATAATGTGAATGAATATCCCCATCATCATAAATGTCACCTACTTTGATATAATTTTGATCTTCATCATCTGATATTTTTAATAAAGTAGCCATTAGATCTAAGCGAACAGGAGAAATAGTAGGTAATAATTCCTTTATAGTCAAAGGAATATCATCATACATTTCATCTTTATAGTAATAAAGATTCAAAGCAAAAGAGTATCTATTATTAATATTGCCTAATTCTATTACAGTAGGTTTATAGTCTTTAGATTTTTCTAAATTAGATATAATAGAAAATATTTTGTTATAGTTTAGATCTATAGTTCTAGCTAAGCTCTCTTTGTCTCCTTCCAAAAATGGTTTGTTTAATCTATTAGCTAATTGTATGAATGAATCATCAATCCTTATTATCATACACTTCTAAATATTTTTAAACTAATGATCTATATTTATTCTCTGTTTTTATTATAATTTAATTTACATGATTCATCCAAATAATGCTATATCTGAAAAATAAATAAATATCTTTGTAATCTTCTAAAACGTCTGATTTCAATGATACAAATTCTTTTCAAAATAGTATTGAATGCTATGTAAAATTTTATACTACGAATAATTTAATTACTAATAAGTTTCTATAACTTGTATTTATATTATCTGTTTTTATAATTGTTTTTTTGGTTTAATTTCACTAAAATAATACTATTTATGCTTTCACTTTATGTTATTAATATTATTGATAAATTTAAATAAAAAAAGGATCTAGAATTGACGAAAAGAATTTTCCTTGTTCGTAAAGCTGCATTTATTAGTAGATATGATACGTCATTATTTTCTTTATTACTGCATATAGCATTAGAAGATTAATCTTTTTTCGTAAAGAGTTTAACTGTTTTTATGCTATAATTTATTACTACAAAAAATATAATCCATGCGCATATTGATCCGACCATAGATGCCTTATATGGCTCAATTGATAGCTGAAGTAACTCATAATGAATCAATATTTTTGATATTGAAAATACTATTTCAGATATAGAGAAAGCAGTTAACAGTTTTTTAATATCTTGTTTGATTAAAGAATAATTCTTTTTATTGGTTAACTTATCTATATATTTATCTTTATTATCAATATAATATAACATAACAAATAATGGAATATAAACTCCATACTCAATTGTCAATGTAATAAATGAATTTCTTAAATTATTGAGGTCATATTCTGAATATAATTGTGTAAATATTGCTCCAGCAAAAAATGCTAGTATACCTGAAATAATTAGATTCTTATTGAAGAGAAGATAATTTTTATATTTATTAGAGAAATTAAATAAACTCATTATTATAAAGTATTAGAATATATTATTCAATATAAACGAGTATTTTTATTAAAGCTAGAATGTTATATTAATTCTATTAAATGAAACTGATTAACAAGAAAAAATAAGATTCATTTAAGGCTTTAAATACGGCTTGTTTAACTTATTTTTGTGGCAAAAGTACAGCACTATCGCGGTCTTAACACTAACCTAGACAGACTCTATGATAATATAAAACAAGAACTACAAGATCAAAAGGAGATCGAGATCGTTTCACAATACAAAGGTACCCTGAATTCTGTTCCTCTACGAAGTATTGTAGCTGTAAATAAATCCCCGAAGGTATTGGCAGGATCTTTACGCGAGATTCATGTCTCCTTGACAGGTGACCCAAATGATTATGCAGTAGAAGTAGCATCTGGTGCATGGTTTGGAAGTCTTGTGTGGACAGGTGCTGTAGGTCTAATAATTGGAGGACCTATCGGTCTTGCTGCTGGAGCTACGGTTGGAGGTATAATGGCATATGAATTTGAGAAGCATATGTGGAATAAGATTCTAGAAGTAGTTAAAAAAGAAAGCGAGGTACAGCCTACAGTCGATTCTATTGATCACTATTATCACAGCAGTTGACTTTTTTTAAAAAGTGGTAATATTAACGAGTGTGTGAATTCATAGAAAAGGACCGTTTGAAAATAGATAGTAATATGACAATATTATTTTATGAGGAATTTTTAAAATAATATGGATAGGAAGAAGAAGAAGAAGAAGAAGAAGAAGAAGAATAATAATAATAATAATAATTTAATACAATTACATTCTATATTATACTGATAGATGAATTTATAAAAATATTAGACTATTTTATCAACAGAGAAACTCAATAAAGTTCTTTAACCCCATTTCAAAGAATAACAAAGTGCTTTTAGAGTTTAGATATTGCCAATTTATAAAATGTTGCCTTACTTTTAGTAGTTTATTTTTTCTTCTCCTTTGTTTACAAACTTTAACTTTTTCTGATGTTTTCTCTACAGATAATCAATCTCTGGGATCACCAAATGAAAATAGTCTTACTAATAGTGTAAAGAAAAATTTTGTTAATACAAGAAATGATACTAATAATAATAATACTTCTATTAATCAAAATCAAACTTTAAATGAACAAAAAATAAAAATTGTTGCTGCAGGTGATTTTGGTTGTCGACCTGTAGCGCAAAATAATATTAAACAAATTGAATTGCAAAAGCCAGATATTTTCTTGGTATTAGGAGATTTATCTTATGAACCAAGTATGGATTGCTGGTATGATATGACTAAAGCATTACATTCAAAAATTAAAATTGCTATAGGTAATCATGAAGATGAGGAAGAGAAGTTACAAGGAGGTTCTAAAGAACTAAAAAATTCATTGTTAAAGCATTATGATTTACAAAATTCGTATTATTCATTTGATTATGGAAATGTACACTTTTTAGTATTAGATACACAATTAGAATTTTCACTGGATGTTTTTAAAATCTTGGAGGAAGAAGAAGAAGAAGAAAAATCTGAGAATAATAAAGATGATGAAAGTAATGAAAGTAATAAACCTAATGCAAAATATTATACTACAACACTTAAAGATCTATTAGCTAAACGTAATATAAAGGGCGAAATACCCCCATATTATTTAACAAATGATGAAGTGATTGTTGAAGATGTTCCAGTAGATACAGAACAGTATAAATTTGTTGTAAATGATCTAGAGAAGGCTAATAATAACTCCACTATTGAATGGATTGTTGTTATGTTTCACAAGCCATTTTATTCTTCCCTTACAAGCCATAGTCAAGAATATATAATGAGAGAAAAATATCAACCTGTGTTTGATAAATATGGTGTTGACATAGTATTGCAAGGTCACAATCATATGTATGATAGAACTTTACCTCTTCAGTTTAATCCTCAGAATATTAGCAAACCAATTGTAGATGAATCAAATAATACAAATAAATTTTTTAATCCAGAAGGATCAATTTACTCGGTTATAGGTCTAGGAGGCAGAAGCAGTCACATATTTTTAAATCAACCCGATTATGTAGTAAAACAGTATAACGGATTTGGATTCCTTAGTATTGAGATTAATGGGAAAGAATTAGATGCAAAATATTATGATATAGGATACAAATGCAAGGAACAAAAATTAAAAGAAAGTGATTTAGAAGAAGGAGATTTTACAATATATGAAATGTCATCCTGTAAGAATGATAAAAGTAATGATGGTTTACAAATAATTGATCATTATAGTATATCCAAAATAAATTAATTTACTCTTCACCACTTTCTTATTACTATTGCTGTAGTTTTTTTATTATTTCTACAGAAAATATAATGTTCAAATATGCAATTAAAAAACAGAATTCAATAAAATATTACTATGAAAAAAAAGATTGGAAAACATTCCTTGATTTCATTGATTTCAAACTACTGACAAGGTCTTGAACTTGGGTGTACTAAATTTAAAAAAAATTATGAGACAAGACAAACTAGAAATTAAGAAGTCAAATTTTACAGTTTCAAAGAGATTTGAAAAGAAAGAGATAACTTTTGTAAACCATTAAAATATTCTGAGAGAATGTTTGATCTCTTTACATTGAAAGATGATTGCAAGAGTATCACCAAATTATAGACAAACAGCAAATTATAGATATGTCTTCTATCATAGACGGCATACGCCAATCAATGGTACAATATCTTGATATTACCCAGTAATAATAAATAATTAAAATACAGATAGTTAGTTACAATCTCATATTAAGTCTATAAAAATTCATTAATAAAGAATGCTATTGATAGAATACAAGTCATCAAGTGTATCAGCATCAGCACCTCTCAATCAAAGGATCAATTTGTCATAGTCGGAACATGATCACCCTCTCAGTCAGTCAAAAGTCATAATTATTCGGCTATGACAATTAAAAAATAATTTATCTTTACAACCTTTGAAATAAATACATATACTATAGGTATAATCTCGGAGGTAGAGTCAAATATATAGAGTTATTTTCTGTTGAAAATCATATATCTACTTGTATTAAATTTTATATGTACATGTAACGGATTGTATTCAATACTAGACAAAAAAGAAATCAAAATCAAAATTAATATACATATTTTTGGTAGAATCACAAAAGGATTTACTAGTCCTAATATTTGTATTAAATTAAGATGATTCTATCGACTGTACATGATTATGCACAGTTATCTTTACATTTTTTTATATACCATAGAAACCTATTTGTTAATATGTCAACAAAAGATGAAACAAACACAAATAGAACAAAATTCAACACAGACAACACTACTACCACCAATTTTAATGAAAGAACAAATATAGATTACAATAACACCTTAAATCAACAACAAGATGCAATAAACAAGACACTAGACAACACCTTACATAATGTAAAAAGAACAACTGATGAAGCTACACGAGAGATTCCACGATATACACAACGTATTGCTGAATATCAAGAACAATCTATTCAAACTATAAAAGATATAGCTTCTGACTTTATTGAGGCAGAAAAAGAAGCAATAAGCTCTTTTCAATCACAAGTAGATAGAAATAGTGGTGGTGTATGGGATTTGTATAATCCACAAAGAATCGCAGAAAACC
>DAIPKY010000003.1:0-60015 GCA_036769505.1 Nitrososphaeraceae archaeon | reverse complement strand
AAACTAACTATGAAATAGACAAAAAAATCGTTTATCAATTAGAGGGTATGCCCTCGGATAACTTGGTAAAGGAGATATTTAAGAAATATAATATAAATAAAGAACTGGATCAGGACCTCATAGACAAGATAAGTGAACGAAAAAAACAGCTATTTAAAGAAATTGAAGATACTCATCTTATTGAAGGAGTTAGTGATCTTATCAAAGTGTTAAATGAATGTAAATGCCTAAAAGCAATTGTTACTGGTGCAGCAAAAAAAGAAATAGAATTAACCATCGATAAAATGATTGGATTAAACAATTTTGATGTTGTAGTTTCTGGAGAGGATGTTACTGCTGGAAAACCTAATTCTGCTCCATTTGTTGTAGCATTACAAAAAATGAATTTAAAACCAATCGAATGTATAGTAGTAGAAAATGCTCCTCTAGGAGTTGAAGCTGCTAATAAAGCGGGTATAAAATGCATTTTAACACTTAACAATACTCCACTTGATATTTCAGCTGACTTTGATAACATTCTATCAAAAGAAACCCAAATCTTTACAGATACGAAATCTGCAATTGATTTCTTAATGAAGTGGTGTTGCAATAGTTAGCAATTTGTTAGAAAAATCTTCACTTCAAAAATTTTAGATATTTACTTTTTCAAGGTTAATTATAGATAGCGTATAAAGAAATGATCTTTAAAGAATTTGTAACAGAAAGCATAGCATAATACCTTTATAATAAATATCGTGTACGTTGCGGTTTAATCATTGTCTTGATAGATAATTAATACCAAAAGGGTGAGTTTTACGATGTATTGGCAAGTGATTAATTATGGTTATCTTATTGTAATAAAGATATAATATAATGATATTTTATTTTCAATTTTTCCTAAACTTTCGTACATTAATACTATTCTATACATGTAAATTAAGAAGTGATTTTTCAAATTTATAGAAGTAATAAGAATATAGACTATATTAATAATTATAACTATTGCTTCTATACGGTTTTGTCATTTCAACTACAATATCGTAACAACTTTTGCAAACTATCTTATTTTTAAAAGTGTTTTTTAATAGCTTATTACCATCTTTTTCATTACAATATATACAAATATTATAATCAGTATTTTCACTGGAATTTTTCATCATATATATTATTAATAATATACTGTGATATTTAAAATAATTATTTTCATTTTTGTATTTGGTAGTATTTTCTTTTTCTATTTGCTTAATAATATACATAAATAGTTGTATTATGATATTTTACTGCTGCTTAATCTTATCTTGGCAAATTAAATAGTATATTTAAACAAATATTGAAATTTAAACATGCTAAGAAATGAGCAATATCTTACAGTGTAAATAATTCTTATTAATTTAAATAAATAGATAACGATTAATGTAGCTTTTTGGGATACATTAACTTATTATTCTAATAAAATTATTGTTTCTATAAGTGTATAACGAACTTTTGATATCTGTTTTCCAAATGCTTAACGATTTAATTATGGTACCTCCTACTTTTCAAACTGATATAATTACCTCCGTTATTGCATTGTTCATAGTAATTGATCCTATAGGAAATATTCCATTGTTCATAGCATTTACAAAAAAATTAGAAAAAGCAGAACACAAAACTGTATCCAAAACTGCTATACTTACAGCAGCAGCCTTATTACTTCTATTTGGGGTAGCAGGAACACAGATTTTGCAAGTATTTGGAATAACGATCTTTAGCTTTATGATTGCTGGAGGTACATTATTATTTATAATTGCTATAGAATTATTGACATACGGAGAATGGAGATTTGCAGGTAGCGTTAAAGAAGAAGTAGGAGTAGTTCCTATTGCTTTCCCCTTATTGGCAGGACCAGGGTCGATTACAGCTGTAATAATATCATATCAAACTTCAGGATTTCTAATAACTTTTTTATCTATTATAATAGTAATGGCAATTACATATGTTATTTTGCGTATGGTTAATCCAATTTACAAAGTCCTTGGTAATAGAGGCTCTATGATAGTATCGAGAGTATTTGCGGTTATAATAGCTGCAATTGCTGTAGAATATATCGTTGAAGGAATAAAAAATCTTTTTCTAATTTAATTTGCCAAATTCTTAAACATCTTGTAAATAACGATATAATATTAAATTAATTAACTATATTACACTTTTATTAATTAACTAGTAGTAAATATTATAAAAAAATTATTACCACGAGATTATTAAATCCTAATACACTAAAAAATAGTTTATTAATATATTTTTAGGTTCATAGCATGCCAAATTTGTAGTAGAAAAAATGTGATGGTAGTTATCTAATATTAGAATTAGGCTTTTGTAAGTGAAGAAGTAAAGTTAACAGAGTCATTTCTTGATGATTGATCTACATTCGACCCGTTATCTGCATTCTCAATTCTTGAAGGAAGGTCTGTGTTAAGAATATTATTAGTACTTTGGCTTTGTATTATTTTATCTATCACAATAGTTAACTTCCCGCTATAATCTCCCAATTCTACATTTTGTGTTGCCCTGCCCTCAGTTGCAGATTGTGAAGTTTTTTTCCATAATTCATTACCATTTGCATCATAGATAATAATATCATAATTTTGTATAGGGACAACTCTCTCTAACGAAGAAGGAACGGAGAGACCTGTTGAACTGAAAGTGTCACCAGTATTGTTTGATTCTAGATTAGGTACCGATTGAGAAGTATGAGTAGGTAGAGTGGAATTTAAAAAGACAACTTCTAGAGGAAAATTATAACGATCATGAGTAAGTGAAGATTTCAATTGTACTAACAAATTACCATTTTCTGATTTTTTCTCAATAAGAAGAGAATCCAATTTCCAATTTTCCAGATTTTGATTTTCTGGTTGTGAAAAAACTTGTATTCCAATAAATAGAGGAGCTGTGCTGCAAATTAATAAAAAAATAACTAAAGTATTTATCTGCATAGTAAATTATATTCAACATTTAATATAAGTATATCTTTATCGAGAACATCCCCATAAAATAGTGCTTCTCACATAAAAGATCTATTGGAAGATAGAAATAAACTACTTTAAATCTATTAAAAGCGATAACAAAATATCTTATTCTAGTGATACAAGTGATTAAAATGTGACCTAAAAATAAACTTTCTAGAAAAAATAAAATTTTTAGTATAAAAATAGTAGGTTTGTCTCAGTTTTTTCAAAAAAAAATAACTAACTTAGTTAGAGTATAAAATATCTATAATTATTCTAGAATTCATTTATGTATATATATAGTATTAAATACTTCTATTGGATATGTCCAAAGCAATTGATAAAGAGGTTAAACAATTATACCTGTCTATTGTTCTTATTGCAGTTGCTATAGTATCGATGGGTTCGTATTTTAATGTTATAGCCCAAGAAGGGAATATTCTTAAGTTAACTGATATTTCTGATAATTTTAAAACCTTACTCATAAATAATCAGTCTCAAATAACAAATGAGACTGCAATAGCAATAGAATCTTTACAGAATGAAGAAAAAACACTTTCCGTTAACGCATTAGAAAATCTTCCTAGAGGAAGTACTCTTATAAATACTATAGTTAATGCTCCAATGAAGATTTATCAATTAGAACAAATTGGACGAATAGTAGAAACTGGATTAATGATTAACCAAACCTCCTAGATCCATTTATTCTAATTGGTGTATCTATTTGGTTTTTAATCTACTTAATTCGGTTATTAATTTACCTTTGGTTTATTTTAGTTTGCTGAGTTCGATATTCTTTCGCTCTAAACTGCTTAATATACTTACAGTGGTAAAATAGCCTAACTTATGTCCCTACTCTTTAGTGACATATGATTTGGTTTGATAAATTTAAAGTTTAAAACTTCCGTCCCAGTCTATTTAAACTTAAGTTATTACTATAACGTTATTCTCAACTTTACTAAATTATTTCCATGTAAAAAAATTTAAGTGGGTTTGAACATATTTCCGATGTAATAACTCCAGTTCCTTGTTTTTTATATTTGCATTTTTATTGTTCTAATCTCTGAATTAGAAATAAAAGTATTTATAAACATTATTAGGCTGAAGCACTTAATTTAGTTAACTACAAAAGTAACTAGATTACAATAAAATTATGAGTGTAGTTAGTGAATTAATGTCTAAAAAAAATGTAGTGAGTATATACTCTAACTCTGAGATAACTGCATTTGATATTTCTAAATTAATGGTAAAAAATAAAGTAGGTTCAGTTCTTGTAATAAACCATTCAAATTTTCCCATTGGCATGGTAACAGAAAGAGATATTATAAAAAAGGTTTGTGTCACAAATACTTTGCCTAATGAAATGAAGGTAGATAAAATAATGTCTTCTCCAGTAATTACAATCATGTCATATGATTCTATTGAAACTGCTGCACAAAAAATGACCAATTATAAAATTAAACGGTTGCCAGTATTAGAGGAAGATCAACAAATTGTTAGTATTCTAAGTTTATCAGATATAACTACACATTTATCTAAAATTCTGGTTGATGATTATAAAAGATTTCGATTTTTGAAGTCAATGTTTGAGTCTGAATGAGAGAATATTCTAGCCTAATATAAAAATCAACTTTATTATAATGAAGAAATATTAATAGAGGGATATTTTCCTCAATATCCTAATTATGAAGTGTTGGCACGTAAATAGATGAATCTTATTGTTTTCTAGAAGGAAAAAAGCGATATTGTCAGATTCAACACTTGTTAATCGAATCAAACTAAGCAAAATCGTTTTTAAGTTGACGACTTTTTTCCATTTTTGCTTCTAAAAATGATATAGTAATCTAATACCGTTTTTATTTGTATTTTGAAATTTTAATATTAGTAGTTTCTATATTTAATATTTTTTTATCCATTAAATATATTTTATTGAATTTTAAGAATTGTACTCATGTTAAATTATTCTGTAGTTACAATAGACAATCATATATCTTGCTTTTTTGATTATGATTTATGAAATGTCATCTATGTAATGGTGAAGATTTTCTTTTTAAATGTAATTATTGTAAAGAATTTTTTTGTACCGAACATCGTCTTCCAATTAGTCATTCCTGTAGTGCTATTGATAGATTTTCTGAAAAAAGAAAAATCAATCTATTCCGTGATAATTTCACCACAAATAGTTTTCTTAATAATTTTAGTAAAACCATCAATATTCGATTCTCTAGAACAGAAATAAAACACCTACTTGTAGCAACATTTTTGGTATTGTTAGTAGGAATGTCACTTAATAATTACCGCTATATCTCCTTTGAATTTTTGGTTATTTTTATAATTGCATTTCTATTTCATGAGCTAGCCCATAAATTTTTAGCTAATTTTTATGGAAGTTGGGCTGAGTTTAGAGCAGAAGTATATGGTTTAATTGTAACGGCAATATCTGCTATTCCATTTATCCCATTTAAATTTATTGCACCAGGGGCAGTCATTGTTGGTATATCAAATAAAGAAAAGCTTGGAAAAGTTGCTTTGATAGGGCCTATGACTAATTTAGTCATGGGATTTTTATTTCTTTTGCTTTCTTATTTATATCCATATTTACTTTATTTTAATATTGGAGCAAGTTTTAACGCATGGATATCTATGTTTAATTTACTACCATTTGGAGTATTGGATGGACAAAAAATTTTTAATTGGAATAAAGTAGTATGGTTTTTCACAATGGCCATAACTATGACTTTATTCATAATATCTTATAATTAATAAATATCATTATATTTTATCTAAGAAACTATAAGGGCAAAGATCTATTGTAGTCTTAATACCAGTGAAACCCAAACTATAATTTCCTTATCTTGTATAGGTTTTCACTACATCAAATGAAAAATAAAAATAAATTAATATTTATTCTAGCTATCTAGAACTGGTAGAAGTTCAACCTGGCATCGAGAGCATTTGTAATTCTTTGGATTTTTTTCATCAACATTAATAACCATATATTCTTTACATGTTCTACAATACATTATAGATCCTGTAGAAGAAAAATCCATTATATTCTATAGGTGAAACAATCTATTAAATATGCCTATTTTTTTAATATTCTCTCTAATTTTTCCATTTCTTTTACATCCCATTATTATACAATAATGATATTAGAAAAGGTAAATGCAGTGAATACATTAATATACAACGTTTAATGTTATTGAAGTTTTGCATTTTTTCATTATTTTTGACGTTTTTGATTCTTTTGTGTTAATTTATTTTTTAAACTATCCTTCATCAGGTCAAATATTGTAGCAAGGTCTGAACCCTCGTTAGTGTAACTATATCTATTAGTTGGTGTAAATATACTAACTTCAATTTCGTACTTTTTAATTTTACCTCTGACAGACGATAATCTTATTCTACATCTCGCTTCTTCTAAATCTGGCATTGTCTTTTTTAGTAACTTTACCAGTGTATTGAATTTTGTTTTTGCTAACTCAGATGCAAATGGATCATCAGGTAACCCAATTATATAGGACGGAACGTCTTCTTCTTCTTCAACCTTTTCTCCCAGTAAGGAAATGATATCTCTATGTGTTATTATCCCCTGAATTTCATTGCCTAATGTAACGATAGAGTAAGTTGAATTATTAGAGTTGAGCAAATGAATTACATTAGCAATAGAATCATCTACACTAGATGTTGTAGCATTACTTTCCGCAATACCTTTAGCAGGAAATTCAAGAGGTCTAGTATGTTCTGTAAGGCCACGATATACATTATCCAAATTATCCGCGGTAAGAAGTATTTTTGCAATATCAAACGAAGTAACAATTCCTTTCAAATTCTCTTCAACGATAGGTATATGATCAATTCTATGTCTTATCATAAGATTTTTAGCAGTAAGTGCTAAATCATTTTCATGTATACTAATTGGATTTGATGTCATTATTTTAGTAGCTTTATTCTGAATATCTGTATGTTCCATGGATTTAACAATTGAATTTGTAGTGACTTGTCCAATAATTTCTCCATCTTCAATTACTGGAAGCGAGCGCAATCTATAGAGGCTCATGAGCCCTGAAGCTCTTCCAATATTGCTATTTTCCTCAATTGTAGGAGTAATTTTTGCAATGGAGTTTAATTTTTGAGAATGTACATCTCTTGCGGAAAGAATATCTCTTAAATTAATAGTTGTTATTTTATTTCCATTTTTAAAATATACTCCATAATTATTCATTTTTATAAGGTTCCCTAGGATTTTAGAGATACTTTCATTGGAATTAATTATATTGGCAGGTTCAATAAAATCTGAAACTTTTTTTTTGCCAATTTTAACTAGTATTTGATTTGAATCAAATTTCATCTATTACATAGTTTATGGTATAAATATTAATAGATTTTTATTTGATAAATAACTCTGTTGTAACTTCTTTTAACTCTATGTAATGGTTGAAAGACTGAAAAAAGTAATTAAAAAATTCAAGGGTATATTTAAGAAGTTTTGTTTAAAATTATTGAAAAATTAGCTTTTTAATCTCTATTTGTTACCCCCCTTGAATGACCGTGCAATCTATTCTCTAGAGTGATTGATCATTGTAAAAAAATATAATGCAGTTATTGGTTATACTTAGCATATACATTTTAGTGATTGATCTCTATAGGGCAAACTTAGTAAATAGTCTTATTCTATATAATTTTCGTCAATGTCTTATATTGAATTATAGATAATTAATTATTATATTAAATGACCAATATTAGATACAGTTTGAGCTTAAGTCCTAAATATACTGATCTAATTGTGAAAATAAAAACTAATACTTTATACAGAAATGACGGCAACAATTAAAGTTCCGATTATTAGATTACATTCAATAACAGATTACAATATACATAAACAGTTTATCAAACTTTTAATAACATAATATAATATGGTAACACAATCAAACATTTCAGATTATACTAAAAGATAAATATAGCCAAGTTTTTGAATTTTACTTATAACATAGATCTAATGATGATAATACCTCTAATGACTAATAATTAAAATTCAGAGAATAATTGTTTACTCTTTGTAAAAAAGTTATAGTATTAGAATTTTTCAATTATTCTTATTATTGGACCATAACAAACTAAAATTTTAGAAAAATTATAAAATTATAAGGTAATTGCAAAAAACTTCAAATCATATTATTTTAGATCAAGATTAAAATATTCACTCTTTATCATTCAAATTAATGTCTTGTATCATTCTTCCTAAATCTGACAAATCTCAAGAATTAGCAACTAAATATAACTTTAAGGAATGGATGATTGCAAGATACCTTACTATTATTCCAGATACTGAACAATTTCTCGATTATATCAATAATAATGTTATGCACCAATATATTCGCATAAATACATTAAAGATTGATATTGATACTCTAAAACAAAAATTATTGGAAAAAGATTTTAAACTAGAGAAAACCCTACTACCTGAAGTTTTTCTTATTAAGGAAGCTAAGTATCCAATTGGAGCTACTATGGAGTATTTATCTGGATATTATTATATTCAAGATCTTAGCTCCTGTCTGGCTGTAGACTCCTTAGATATTAAAGAAGATGAAATGGTTTTGGATATGGCATCTTCACCAGGTGGTAAAACATCATTCATGGCTCAAAAAATGAATAATAAAGGAATTATTCTTGCGCTCGAATCGGAGAGAAAAAGGTTAAGAAAAATGATGTTTAATCTATCCAGATGTGGAGTAGGTAACACTGTCTTATGGAATATGAATGGAGAAAAAATAGTCGATTATGATTTTAAATTCGAGAAGGTGTTACTTGATGCTCCATGTTCTTGTGATGGAATAATGCAGAAAGATCCTTTAAGAAAAAATACATATACGAAGGAAAGCATAAAATTTTGTAGTATTAGGCAATCTCAACTGATAGAATCAGCTCTCAATGTAACTAAACCTGGAGGATTGTTGGTTTATTCAACATGTTCAATAGCTCCAGAAGAAAACGAGTATATAATTAATTCTATTATAGACAAATTTGATATTACTATCGAATCGATTGACTATGGGGGGGTAGATCCTTTATTAAAATTCGGAGGTAAAGTTATGGATAAATCTATTAAATTCACAAAAAGGTTCTACCCTCACATTCACAATACTGCAGGTTTTTTCATAGCGAAGATTAGAGTTAATAGTATTGAGAAATGATATGATAAGAGATTTAACAAGAGAAGAGACGACTTCTATACGTAGAGAATTCAATAAATGGGGAATTTTTAATTGTCTTATTGATAAAGTATGTACACTGAAAGAGTCTGATGATAATAGTAAATCCATATTTATTATTCCTTTAAGGTTAAAAAAATTGATGTTTTACCCTTATAGTTGTTATGGTGGCTCATATATAGGTAGTATTAAAAAAAAAAAATTTATTCCTTCCATAGCCTTTTTTGATATGGTTGCTAAGTATAGTAACAATTTTTTATATGTTATTGTAGATTGTAATGGTGAAAAATTAACTCTTTATGGTAGAGATATTTTTGGTAACTCTATTCTTTATGCCTCTCAGAAGATTGAAGAAAATTCAATACTTTTAATATTAAATCAATCAAAGGAATTGTTAGGACTTGGTAGGGCTAGATTTCAGACAACTAAGATCAAGCAGAATGGAAAAGTAACCATAAATACTTTACTAGATATTGGTACTTATTTAAGGTCAGAAAACCATCGAAATAAAACCATATAATGTGATCAACAAATATGGAATTAAGTAATGAAACATTTGATTTTTCTTGACACTAACAATTTCATAATAGTTCTTCAAAAGAGAAGAACGGTCCATATTACTTGAGACTCTATAAAACTATCAAATCGCTTTTATATTATTTCTTGGTTTTATGTAGAGATTGTGATATATAACTAATGACTCCTAAATATGCAGTATATCTGGACTAAGTTTACTTGCAAATATACTTATCCCCTAGATGAATTTCATTAACTTCCACTTAACTAGAAAAAATCTTAAATTCATTACTATATTCACTAACATAATTCTGTAATCTTTTGATTTAAAGGTTTTATTCTTTTAGATTTTACTATTATTGCTACACATCTCTATTATCATTCGCTCCGGGGTGTTATTGTAGCCTCTAACACCCCTTGTGATTGAAGGACAAGTGCGGCACACGCACAAATTATACCAGAAAAGAAAATTAAATTAAAATTTAGTTTTAAGGGATATCAAATTATATTAGCAATAATATCCAAAGTTTTTGATAGCTTTAAATAAGATAAGGATATACAGAACAAAAACTAATACGGTATATTTGTTGATTAAATTCCGGTAAAATGCGATTCTGGGTTATAAATATTACAGACTATTCGTACCTTCAAGTTGATTGGTTTCAAAAGAAAAAAATTAATAGGTTTGAGAAGATTAAGAAATTTTTTACCTTTTATTATTTCTTTTAATATCATAGTTATTTGAGAGATTAAATAGGTACATATAAAGATGTATAATAGATTAACTTTTATATAATAAAAAATAGTTTTCTAAATTTATGAACATATTGCATATATTCTATTAGAAGTTCTAATTCTTATTAAATATAGTAAATATAATTCTTATTCTGTTTTCACTGCAGAGGAATATATTCCTCCAATTCCATAAGCAACAGATATTAAGATTCTAGCTAAAAAATCACCAGAGGATTTCGCAATTATGTCATCATTATAGAGGAAAATAATTATTCCAATGGACATTATAGAAATGAATCCTACAATGAATTGATCTGTATTTTTAATTTTATCGTTTACCATAAATATAATGAAGGTAGATAGATTTCCTAAACCAATTCCTGCCAAAATTAAGTATTCGTGAATAGAAGGAATTAATGCTCCTAAACCGAAAGGAGCTGCCCAGCAAAGCCCATTTATCAATTTCATCATTGGTGACCAACCAGTACTTTTTCGTATTTTATTTCGTATTATGTGAAGAGATTGTATTATTTTACTTTTAAAAATAAGAAAATAAATAAAAAAACAAAGTATCCACACTAGAATATGGATAAAAAAATAATCAACTTTTAGGTCTATGATATAACTTATAATAGTAGCTGAAAAAACAGCTAAAGAAATAAAAATAAATAAAATGCCATTATCAGAATTCCTATTTTTCTCAAGATCCACAGAAGTTTTGCTAGACTCTTTACTTATAAAAGTATATTTCTCAGGTATTACCAAATTATAATTCTTTAAAAGTCAACTTTAAAAAACTATAAAGTTCCTTGAGCTTTTTATAAATAAAAAGATTTTTCTTATTGTTGTTATCATATTAATTATTGGCGCCTTTTTTCAATATATTTAAAAAGAAATCTGAAAAAGAGAACGGAAACCGAAAATATCCGAATAAAATAGACCTCATAAAACCTATAGAACCTAAAGATCGAACAACCATTTCAATAGTTGAAGCAAAGGATATAGTTAAAGAAATTGATCAAAGCCAAACTAATATTCTAACGAAAAGAATTGATAAAATAAGGCATTTAAGCCAAAAACCGATCGAAAACATTCAATCTATAATTTCTGATTTAGAATCTACCAAGATCGATGTTCATGAAAGTAGCTTTGAATCGGTAGTAGTAAATTCAAAAAAAATGGTAATTAATTCAATAAGGAAAGAACTTTCTTCAAATATTCCCCCTCCTATAACTCTTAATGATGTTATTAAATTACATGAAAGATTAGATTCGATGGTTAATAGATTTTCAGAAGTTAGCAAATCACACAAAAAGGTATTCAATTTTTTTATAAGCAAATATGCTGATAAACTTAAAACAGAATTTGAAAATATTTCTTCCTTATCAATGCAATGCAAGTATGAAATCGATAATTTTGAAAATGAAAGACAACCTCTTCAAAATTGTTTTGACAATATAGATGCCCTAATACAAAAAAATGAATTGATCAAATTGGAAGAAGACAAATTTAAAACAAAACAATTTCAATTAGATGATTTTCAACTCAAAATCAAAAAATTGAATGCAGAAATAAATGATTTAACTGAATCAAAAAAATATGTAGAATCAAAAGATATAGTGAAAAAAATACAACTTCTCGACATTGAAAGAAATAATCTTCATAAAGAATTAATTAATGCTTTTAGCAGGGTGAGTAGAGCTATGAATAAATATTCTTATGGATTAAATCGATTAATTGTTCAAAGAATTGACTTAATGACAGAACAACCATGGAAAATATTTGAAGATTTTCAAACTTATATGGATTTAATAAAAGAAATTAAAAATGCAATTAGTAAAGGTAAAATTATACTAAAAGAGTCTGAGAAAATAGAAACATATTTTGATAATATAATCAATTCATTACCAGATTATAAAGAAAAGGAAGAAAAATTGAATAATGAAATTAAAAAATTGAATAGTAATAAGAATATGCATATTATTTCTAAATTAACTGAATTAAAAAAAAAATCTGCAAATTATCATGAAGAACTCCGATATATTGAATCATATCTTAATGAGTCTCAAAACGAAATAGCAAAACATAAAGAGGAATATGATAATTTGTTAAGTTCAATTGAAACATATATTAATCTTATAACAAAAAGCAAATATCACCTATCAATGTTGAAATGACTACACTTTAAATTTTCAAAAATTGAACTTCATTACCATATTATTGTTTTATTTGTCTTATTAAAAACCATACAATACAATTAAATTGATGTTTATCTATTTTTTCGGATTATTCTGTAAATAGATCTGTTGCTATCATAGTAAAATACACAAGACTTTTATTTCCAATTAAATTTTTACCTTTTGTTATACTATTAATTAGCATCAAATCAGAAGTTAATTTAAGTTCCAATTTTTTTCATTTTTTTAAAAAATTATTCTTCACATCATGACTATTAAAAAAATTTAGATTACTATTTAGATTAGTATTAAGATATATTTTTATGTTAGAGGTTACTTTTGATTAATATGGTTAAGATAGGAATGCCAATTACTCATACTCTATAAATAAATACCTGAGAAATTTAATGAAAACATTGAAGAATTTTTCAAAACCTCTTAAAATAGGCATGACAATTATGCTTATCGGTGTAGCAGTAATGGTTTATGGGACGTATTCAAATAATCAGGCAATTTCCTATTATGCCTTACTGATTATTATTACTGGACTTTTCATCTATCTAGCTTATAATTTGGATTTTGCCAGTAAATCAAACTTTGATTATCCTAATAAAGAAAAAGAAAAAAGAAAAAAGAAGAAAAAATGGTAGTCAATCTACAAAGAGAATTCAGAGGAATATTTATAAACCTATTTTTGGCCTTCATAGTATAATTATATATTTGTTTACAACTTTAATAATAAATAATTATTTACATATTCTTATGACTTATACTTTTATTATAATTGAAAACATCGATATATTCACTAAAAAGACCTATAAATCTTATAGTACTTAATTTCTTTTTATTATCTTATAGTTTAATTTAGAACAAAAATATAGAATAAGTGAATTCGATAAATATTACTCATATAATTATATATTTATATAACATGCTACATTGTATAAGAAAAGTTTTAAGTAGGAAAGATAAACTCAATCTTTTTAGATGTATTCATATTGGTAATTTTAATAAAGAAAGAAATAAATTTACTATTCCTGACATTGTAATTATTTATTCATTAAACAACGTGATTTATTAAGATGAGACTTTTTGTTGCTTCAACCGTTTCAGTTATCCTCCTTCTGACGGCATTACTAATATTTGACTCAAATCTAGCTTTTGCAAAAAAAGGAGACTCATCTTCTAAGAAAAAGATTGAATTGTGTTGTGCGTGGGGTGATTCATTAGACGACGGGGTCTTAACATTTTCTATTAACAATGGTGGATCAGACCTGGCAAAAATTGTCAAAATAGCTATTAATGATTGGGAAGACGCCCTTGGCGGTGTTAAATTCAAATATGTAAAGGAAGCTTCTGACGCCGATATAGAAATTGACTTTAAAAAGGGTAAAGGAAAAAAAGTTGGAAAAACGGTGACGCTTTTCGACCAGTTGGGATTTATTGATCAAGTAGATGTTTCTATCTCTAAAAAATCATATGGCTTTACATTAGATAAACATACTTTGGAACATGTTGCGAAACATGAAATGGGACATGCGCTTGGTTTAGGACATGCAAATTTTAAGGGTACCCTGATGTCCCCCAATGTAGATGAAATTATAACAAAAATATCCGCCTGTGAATTAGACTCTGTTAAATATGCTAATAGTTGGAAATTTGATGAAGAGAACAATTCTCCCCATCCTTTAGATGAAGATGATTTTAAATGCAAGAAAAAATAATATTGTCAAAAAAAATTTTTTATTTTATTATCGAATGTATTTTTTCTTGATAGCATTTTAATTCTCTGAAGATATACTACTATACTCTACAAATTATATCTGTATAGTATGTACTAAATTAAACAAAGCTTATAAGATTAGTCCTATTATTCTCACTTATGGATTATAATTCTTTAACTAAGGATATTATGAATCTGGATCAGAAAGTGCGATTTGCAGCTGTATGTGATGATTCTGGTGAGATCAAATATGGTGGTCAAAGAGAAGGAATTTCGAATTTATTGTCTCCAGAAGAAACTAAAAGATCCAATATCCAGGCTTTAGCCAGATGGTCTTTGCGTAATTCTCTTTCCTCAAAGATTGGAAAAGGACAATATGCTATGGCTGCATATGAAAAAATAAAACGAATCACTATTCCTTTGGAAAATGATCATCTTCTTTTAGTAACCACTGAGGTAGACGCGGACCATGAAAAAATAATTAGTAATATATTATCATTAATTAAAAAATAGACTTCAAGAATCTTTATTTTTCTTGTATCTATTCATTATCTAATTCATTGATTTAATCTATTGGTCATTCGCTTATTGCCTCTCTACGCGAATGTGTTGCACCTACTCCTGATAAATTACCAGTAAAATCACCAGTAATTTTTATGACATCTTCTGGTTCAGCTAATTCACTAAGTAACTCTAGTGTAAGTCTCTGATTGGTTACATAATGAGTTCCTTTATCATATATAGCTGGCGCCATTCCTGTTTTTCTGATTATAAATTCTCTTTTTGCTTCTTCATCTGTTCTATCCTTTGTAAACATTTCAACCATGTAAAAGGGTGCACTATCAGGATCTTTATATTGCCTTGATAATAAATCATTAATTAAGTCAGGATCTATTTTAGGCAAGTATGTGTCATATAATGTCTGCAAACCTTTAAAAGCTAGTCTAATTTCATGTAGCTTATCTATATGATCTTGTATCGATGTTTTTGAAGAATTTTCCAAATTAATATCTACATTTTTTTTACTGGGGTAAGATCTTTCGAATCTACTTCTAGAATGTAAAGCGCCTACTCCTGATGGATTACCACTATAATCGTGTGATGCACCAACTCCTGATAAATTACCAGTAAAATCACCAGTAATTTCAAGAACATCTTCTGGTTCAGCTAATTCACTAAGTAACTCTAGTGTAAGTCTCTGATTGGTTACATAATGAGTTCCTTTATCATATATAGCTGGCGCCATTCCTGTTTTTCTGATTATAAATTCTCTTTTTGCTTCTTCATCTGTTCTATCCTTTGTAAACATTTCAACCATGTAAAAGGGTGCACTATCAGGATCTGCATTCTTTTCTTGCCTTGATAATAAATCATTAATTAGGACGGGATCTACTTTTGGTATGTAGGTCTGATATAATGTCTGCAACCCTTGAAAAAATTTTCTGATCTCATTTAAAGCAGACATAGAATTAATACTATTACAAGAGTATATGAGCATTTCTAAAACTTTATTTCCTATATATTTGAAATTTTTAATAGAGATTATTAATATTAAAAACTAAGAAAATTTCTACCCATATAAACAGTACTACTTTCTCAAAATATTTATTACTATTTGCAATTTTACATATACAGGACATATGAGAGATGATTTGCATAATTTATCTATTTTTAATGAAAGAAAAAAATCGAAGAAGCTATTCTTAAGTGGTTGTCATTGCTGAATATAATATATATTGAATTCACTGTGAAATGATCAAAGGTTACAGTATGTTGATGAATTGACATAACTAGAAAATTATTATTAGATTCAAATTTCTAGGTGTTAAAGGATAATAAAGCTCTTTATGATGTTAAGCATCTTAGACTTAATTAAAATTATGCTGTATCTAATTCCAAGATATAATAAAAGTAATTGTCTATTTAGAGAATACTTAATTCAATGGAAAATACAATAAATAAGAAAATAATAATAATTAAGAACTAATTCTATATTTGAAAATTAAAATTTATCATATAACTTTTATTCTAATAAGTGCGTATTGTTACATGGAATTCATTAATCCAAAATCCTTCTAAAAATTATAAAATTCAATTCAATGCCATAATAATAAGAATAATTATAAAAAAATATTGTGTTCCTTCTATATGGAAGGTATTTACTTTATACACTCTGAGATTTGTCATTTTCTCTTTATTATAATATTGTCTCATGAAAGGAATTGAAATCTGGTAGACCATTTTTTGAAGAAGATACTATTTAATTAATGCATTTATTAAAAATGTATCCTAAATATACACTTTTTAGGTTCATTTAATCTGATTGCTACTTTCAACAGACTCTTTACTTGGTGAATACTATATTCTAATACCAAAGGATCACTAATAATATGATCTATTTCTTTTTTTTAGTTCGAATTAAATCTTTTTTAATCAGTATAAAGATCATTTGATAAAATGAAATTCCTAAGTGTGCTGCCTCATGATCAATATTCCTTATGGCACGTAAAAATAACTTATCGTTTGAAGAAGATAATATAAATTCGTCTATAATTTTTTTAAATTTATTATCGTCATAATGATGGAACACTGTTATTAGGTTGATCAATATACTTTTTAAATGCTTTATAGAAATGTTAATGACATACTATCTAAAATGCATTGACAATAATTTAGAATAATATTTATGTGCTTCTTGAAGCACAAAATAGCAAAATAGAAAGTATTAAGCAGAATGTAGACTTCATAAAGTCAAAGCTCTTTTTATTCTAGATTATTTTATGTAATTCATTAGTAAAGAATATAATTATGAGTATCTCGACAACTATAAATTTTCCAATTTTAACAAATTTTGATCAATCAATTACATTTTTCACTTATCTATAACTTCTGTTTCATGACCCTCTCCTATTGGTAATGAATTTTTAGGTTGTTTTTCTTCTATCATTAATTTTTTTTTCTTTGCTTCTTCCTTTTTAATTATTTCAACGTTGTCGTTTTTTGGATCCATATCATCATTACTATGCTCTGGAGTATTCATAATAATGACGTAAACTGATGAGTTAAAAAGGTTGCATAAATTATGAGAAATAAACTATACACACGTTTAATCTCTTATTTTTAATCGTTATTAGCATTAGTTTAAAATTACAATGCCTATGATTAGTTAACCTATAAACACAAGAAGATACCTATTCTCTTGTCAATCAATAAATAAGTCGCCTTCTTAACAACGTTTTTCACCCATTAAATAATTCTTTCCTATTTTTGGCCTAATTTCATTATGACGGTGACATATTCCGCTACATATCATTTTCTTATCAGATATTTATCGAAAGAAGAATATTCTATTACACATACTATATAACATAAAGTCACAATTTCTTATTTTGGATAAGGTTGTATATTTTTTTAATTCTAAAGATATTATAAGTTGTTTAACAATATTATCTAATAAGATATAATTCTTTGATACCACTAGGACAATAGATATGAATAAAATATTACCCTCGTTAATCTACAAAATCTATCGTGGTATTACTCTATCAAAAGTCTAGACACTAGTATAAAAGCTACTTTTTGGTATTCATAATATAGTAAAGAATATAAAAAGCAAACTAGAGTGCGCCGAAGTGAAGCCCATCTCAAATCCATCATGTTTAAAATAGTGGGCCGAACGCGATTCGAACGCGTGATCCCCGCCATGTCAAGGCGGTATCCTAACCAGGCTAGACCACCGGCCCTCCCATCCTTATCTGTATTGTTATTTTTATAAGTGTTATTTCTACTAAATGCGCTTTTCTTGGAGAACTCCATAGTGATAGGGGTAAGAATCTCTTTTTTCCATAGTGTTAGGATGAATTGTTGAAGGTGAAAGCTGAGTATTAGCCCTCAGCTGAGTAAATTCACTCAGATCATCCCAAAATCCGTTTTGAGCAATTCTAAATGTGATTCATTGTTTTGGGTATTCAATGTCTATTAATTTAACATTCTTCCATTTCTTCCTTACAAATGGAGGAAAATCTAAAGTAGGATTTTGCTTTCTAAATAGCTTCAAATATTTCTCTGTATTACTATTTGATGGAGAACCTACACTAGGACAAATTTTTTCACAAGTTTGTTCTTCAAAAAGTACAAATTTATTATTTAATTCTTCTATCTCATTGGATCTTAAAGCACGAGCTCCTAATGATGCAATTTTGCATGCAGTATATTCCTCATCTGCTTTGTGTTTCACAATTATTTTTATATCATCATTTTCAATTGTTTTAATATAATCTTTTAACTCACTTCTGATCCCATAATCATCAATAGCAATCATCAAATTTTTTTTGTTGTCTATAATTTTTGATAATAAATGCTTGTATCCTTCCTCTAAAAGTATATTTAAAGAGTATTTGTCTATCTCCTCTGCAGAATATTCTTTAAATAAAAATTCGTATTTGCCTATAAGATTATTTTTTATTTCTTCTAGATTTTTCTTCTTTAATTTTCTTATGTTCTTATTATTAATACTATCTTCGATTAATTTTAAATTTTCTTTTTCAATTAATGCACATCCTAAAAATAAAGATCCGAATGTCTCTCCACGACCAGCTTCGTCACATCCTACATAATAATCAAAAGTAAATTTATCTTCTATCGATGAAGATTCTTCTAATGGTGAAGTTGTATTCTTTAGTTGTTTTCCTGGCTTAACGGAAAGAATATCAGATATCTCTTTTATAATATTTATAAAGTCCTTATTGTTTGGACTAGATTGAACCATAAGTTTGTTTGTTTTATATAATGTGAAAGTAATTTTTCCCTCCTTAGTCTTGATTTCGAACAAATCTGCAATAGAATTGGATGATGGTTGTTTTTGATTAATTTTAAATTTTTCTTTGATAGATTGCTTAAGGTTTTGGTATTTATCAAAGGAAATTTCATCAAAAACTTCGTTCGATTTCATCTCTGTTTTATCAATGTTTGATGTAATATGATATATCCTTTAATTCATCATTGCTGTTGAACAACCAGGTAAGATTTGTTACAGGAAGATGTGATAACTATAACACAGAGTTCCATTCGAATGTTGTTCCAATGATTAGTTTACTACTTTTACTCTTTGTTTTTTCAATAATATTATACTGTAAGAAAAATTAGAAAATAAAAACTGGATTAAATATTAAAAAGGTTAATAGTTAAACTATTGATTAAAAATTTCAAAATAAAATATGTGATACCTTCTAACTAATTATTTCAAAAGTATCTATCATCTTTTTGAATGATTTTAAATAATTATCATATTGTTCATTAAGAAGGGCTGTAAAAGTTATTTTATAGAGATTTATACCTTCAGTAGTATCTATTTCATGATTTATAATTTCTTCGTTTTCCATTATAAAAGGAGACTTAGTACTATAAACATAATGAAATGCATTCTTTCCACCAATTTTTGTTTCATTTAATGCAATGGGTTGATATCCTTCAGCATATTCATGGTACAATTTTTGTTGGTTCATATAATCTTCAAGAGAAAAGCCTTCATAAACAGTTGGATCCTTGCTAACTAGTACTTGAGGTAATCTATTACATGGTAATGATGAACATTCAGATTCAGGACCATAAAGAAAAGAGTCTTCTCTAACCCAATCGTTAGGATATTCAAACTTTACTCCTATTTCAGGATCTTCAAAAATTAGAGAATCAGCATTAGGTTGAGGAGTAGAATAAGCTATAGTATTAGTATTAAATATCATTAGCACAATAGTTGTCATGAGCATAATTTTTGTTGTTATTATATTAGATGTAAGATAGTGAAATCTCATTATAACTAAAAGGGTATAATTTTTATAAATATATTTGATATTGAAGGTATTTGAAATAACTATTAAATTATAAATACTTGAAAGCATTATTAGACTTAATATTTGCTTTTGTAAATACGCTTTCCTCATACAATTTAACACCTTCTTATAGATATCAATTATTAAATATCATATAAGTTGATTATACAAATTGTCTAACAAATGCCTAGTCTTCCCGAATCATTTTAAATCAGGTCTATAGTAATGCCTTACAAAAACTGACTTTGGTATGCGTCCCTGCAACAAATCAATAATTTCCTGTTCTATTCCTTTGTTTCGTAAATATGTAGCAAAAATTTTTCTACAGTATTTGGTATGAATATAATAATTCGGATTATCCCGTTTAATTCCTGATACTAATGACATATACGAATTTAGTGTAGCAGAATTTTTTGCTATGTTTAAAATAGATTCATTGACAATACTGATGTATGCTTTCTTTGTTCTTCGAATAAAAAAGTGAGGAAAGCGAAAGTGTTCTAATAGCATTGTATTTTTATTAATGTAGTATTGACTGTCACCTTTTATCATTTTGATACTTTTTAATGCTTCTAATTGTCTTAGTCCAATTAATGTAGTAAACAATAGAATATTTCTATAATCTTTTTTAAGATTGGGTAAATTAATAATAATCTTTAACCATTCAACCATTGAATCATAACTTTTATCATGATCTAGTATGATATTTTTGAAAATATCTAGACTATTTTCGTTTGACCACTTCAACTGATAATTTGTTATTATATTTCTCCATCTGTCATAACATCCAGTAAATTTCGAAACTGAAGATAAAGCCTTCATTATATGAATTCGTTTCTCATTAGGAAGCGAAAGTATCTCTTGAGCATTTCCACTATTCAAAATGTGGCTGTATTTCTTTGCATAGTTAATTCTGTCTAGTGTAGTTCCTTTGCTTGTAGTTTTTTGAAGGAATTCTTTATACCGTAACCAAAAATTATTATCATTAGAGTTAGAAGTAGAATCAACAATTGTTTTCGTGTCCACTTGATTGGCCATGTCAAGGGGTATCCTAACCCGACTAGACCACAGGCTCTCCCATCCTTATCTGTATTGTTATTTTTATAAGTGTTATTTTTGTTAATGTCTTCTTAATTGAAAAATGAGTTCAAAAATTAGTTTTTGGATAAATATATTACATGTACTGAAAAGTGGTAATCTATTCTTCAAATAAAAAATTATAGATAGTTCAGAGCTTATTGTAAATTTTGTTTTTTAGAGTTTTTTAATTTTTATTAAAAAACTCATTCTTCTTTTATTTTAAGTCAAAAAGGTTTCTATTTCTAGAAATCGTTCTTTAAACCCTTCTTTATCGCGTAAATCTTTAAAAGATGAATCCGACCCGATTTTTTGTAAAAATAACTGAATTTCCTCATTAGTTACACCGTGTTTAAGATCATGATTTAATCGTCGTTGAACACAAAATATATTGTTATATTTTTTGTTTTGTCTTTTTTCCCATCTAGATGGGTTATCAGATAATCCTGTTACAAATTTTACAACTGTTTTTTGCATATGTTCAAGATGCCAATCTCTTAACGGAAAAATAGTATGTGTTAACACAATATATATGTTATAATCTACTATTTAAGTCAGTCTATTATGTTTGACTTCAATTAGTAAAATATTTTATATTTGAAGATATCTATTCAGCGAACAAATAATATTATTGTATCCGTCTCTACATTCCATTATTGTTATTTTCACGTTGTATATAGTTTAATGTAATTTACATTAGTTGCTATTAGTTGGAAAACTTTAACCATAAATATTTTTATAGATATTGATAGCACAGCATAAACCGAGATAACTATCATGAAAATAATAAAATTAGGAAAGAGATTATTCATTTATTGAACAAAACACTACGATACCTTTATAAGATAAAAATAAAATTCCTTTGCAATGATCTATAAATTGCCAAATATTTAGATTCTATTTATCCCCTTTTTAAATTTTATATTCAAATTTTATATAAATACATAATCTAGAATCAAATTATTAAGGATTAAAATCTAATACTTCTCATCAGAATATCAATTAGAATTTACCTTGCTTAATTATGAATTGAATTGGAATTTAAATTTTCTGAATATTTTCATTTTTAGTATATTGTTATTATTATTATAGTTAACTTTTGCTGCATTTATTCCTAATTAATAATATTAAATATCTAGAAACATATTTAAGGAATCTACAATATCAAAACCTTTATCTTATATTAACCATAACCAATTTTGAAAAATACTTACTCTAATCATAAATGTTAGGGAGTAGAAGATAGGAGAAGAATGATTTATACCAGAGATCCATAATTAACCTGGAAAATTAGTTTTAGTTTTAAAATATTTGATCATACTAAATGAATGAGCAAGAGGAGAATAATCTCAGAAGTAATTAGATATTAATAATTCCAAATATGAAATATATACAAAAAGAATGGTAACTATTTTTTTCCCCTAAAGAAGTAATTGATAAAATTTTAAAGGCTTTTTCGCATAAGTAGCATTAGTAAATAAATTAAAAGTTTTAATGAAAGGTTAAACTGTCAAATTGTAATGATCATGGATATCTTCCTCCATTATGGTCGGAAGCATTTGTTTTAGTTTCTCAAAATTAAACAAAAATTTATTTCCACTTTCAGTTATGGAATAATATCGTTTCTCACCATTAGTCATTTCCTTAATTAATCCACATTTTAATAAGAATTGTATATATAATTTACATTGATCGTTACTAAGCATAGCTTTATACATGATTTTTGTGCGTGTTTCCATTCTAATGCACGAAGTTAGTATAGCTGCAATTACCTCATATCTACTGCGATTTTTCATCTTTATATAATAAAGTTGTTATTTAATATAATGAGTACGATACTATTAAATAGAAGATTATCTTGCAGTAAACATAAACAATTTATTTCCTTTTCTAATTTGAAATGATTTATATAAAAAAAAAATAGTACTTATTTCACTTTATAAATTTTATAGTTTCAAATTAGTTACACTAATGATAAGTACTGATGCACTAATACTTCTTGAGTTTTATCAATCATATTATGTTATATGTTTTAATTTGTTGTTTCGATGAAACCATTTAACAAATTTGTCTAAAGCAATTTTTCTATGAGATACTTCATTTTTTTTATTACTTTGACTTAATGTAGCAAATGTTTTACTATAATTAATATTATCATTATGCAATGGAATAAAAATAGGATCGTATCCCCATCCACCATCTGTTATTGTTGATGATATTTTTCCATTTACCTGACCAGTAAAGACTTTTGTAATAATTCCATTATAGTAGACAAAAATAGATTTAAAAAAGGCAGATCTATCTTTACTGCATTCTAAAAGATGGAGAATTCCTTTATTGCCTAGAGCCTTAAATACATACGAAGAGTATTGTCCTGGAAATCCATTTAAAGAGTTAATGAATAATCCATCATCTTCTATTATTATTGGTCTTTTGACAGTATTATACGCAGATTTTGCCTTCTCTATAGCAATTTTTTCTATTTTATCGTCTTGTATTTCGATAATTTTTTGTTTATAAAAATTTAAGGTAATATCTGTTGTTCTATCATGTAAGATGGATTTTATTTCAGAGTATTTATGAATATTATTACTTACAAAAAATATTATATTCATTTAAATTGTATTATAATAAAGCTTAATATATTACAGTCATGAAAAAAAAAATTTTTTGTATCTGCTGTAATAAAATATATTAAATAACTCTTGCATATCTTCCCCGTGCTTCAATATCTTTGACTACATTTAAAATTCGATTAAAATTATAATTAGTAGTTAATTCATATCCTTTCAAAAATCTTTCATAGGTTTGGTAAAAAATTTGTATATGAGCACTACTTAAAATTTCTTTTATTATCCTAATATCCGTAGCCATATCTTCAATTCGCTGAGAGTAAGAAGAAAGACCAAAATCAATTATGTAAAGTTCATCCTTACGTTTTATAAAATTGGAAGTGGTTAAATCTCCATGTATTATATTCTTATTATGAAGAATAGAAACATATTTACCCATTTCAAATCCGATTTCAGGTGAAAGGATTTCCTTCACATTTTCTCCCTCAATATATTCCATTATAATTTCCGCTCGTTTTGGATCAAGAAAATATATGAAAGGAGTTTTTATTCCTGTTGTCTTTACATCATTTAACATAGTTGCTTCATGAATAGTCCTTCTCACTCTGATTAAATTGTCCAAAGTTATATTCCTATACTTTTTAGGATTTCTTAGTTTTGAAATCGCCATAGTTTTATGCCAAGGTATTAAATAGACATCTGCTTCTGCTCCTCTTTTTATAATTTTATAATGCAATAGTAATATATCGATTTATTAGGAATAAAAATGTGAGTTCTATACAACCGAAAAAAGGGGAAAAACTAGTTCTTCAAGAAGATTGTTATGAAGACCACTTAAAGAATGGATTATTAACATTGACAAATCAAAGGTTACTTTTTGAAAAAACTGAAGGAACGCTAGCCACTCTTTCCAAAAGAACAGAAGAGTTACTACTTGATATTTCATTGGTAGAAATTAAAGCATCAAAAGCAGAAGGATTTCTATTAAAAAAAGTAGTGGTTATTACAATTCAAAATAATATCTACAAATTCGGTGTTCTCAATAATTCTAAATGGGCAAAAGAGATAGAAAAATCCAAATCCAGTATATAAGAAACAATTTCATAACTATATTATAAGAACTTTTGTTCTATCTCCAGTTTACCTCTACTTTGTCTAATCTCCATGACTGTTTTATCAATGCATTTCGAACTTGGATTGTTGTACCTGAAGAAATATTATCACAGATTGCTGTCCAGGCTATTTGAGCTCCATTATCACCTGAATAGTATAGAGGGCAAATATACAATGTTGCTTTTTGTCTTTTTGTAGCTATTTTTAACATCGTAGAAAGACGCTTATTTGCAGATACTCCTCCTACTATCAAAACTTCCTTTTTTTCTGTAAAAGATAGTGCTCTTTCTACAACTTCAGTTAACATTGCAAATGCAGTTTCTTGAATGGAAAAACAGATGTTAAATTTATCATACCCATTATCTATCAATTTTTTTGTAGCAGTTAGGATACCAGAAAATGAAACATCATTGCCTTTTACAATATATGGTAAATGATAATATTTTTTTGTAGACTGGTTTGCATATTGTTCAATTTTATTTCCACAAGGGGAAGCAAAACCAATATATCTCCCAAATTGGTCTAATAACTGTCCAATTGTGATATCTTGTGTTTCACCAAATACTCTCCATTTTTTATTTGAAAATGCTAATACCATGGTATGACCTCCCGATACTAATAAAACCAGAGGATCTTGACATTCTGTAAGCATCATACCTAATTCTATATGTCCTAATGCATGATTAACTGGTATTAATGGTATATGGTAAAATGATGAAAGCGCTCTGGCAATTACTGCTCCAACTCTAAGACAAGGTCCTAAACCGGGTCCAGCAGAATAAGAGATTAAGTCTATTTCTTTAGGTTTGAGATTTGCTTGAATTAATACTTCCCTCAAAATATTTGGAGACTTTTCCAAATGATGTCTAGAAGCTTCTCTAGGGTGTATACCTGCTCCATCCGGTGCTTGATATATACTCCGCAAATCTGATATTATTTTCCCTTTTTTTTTAACTAGATCATATTCAATTACTGAACATCCAAAAGTATGAGCTGTACTTTCTATTCCAAGACAACAAAAACGATCCTTTTTTATTCTATTTTTCATTATTATCCTCTACTAGTAGTAGAGACTATTTTTATTACATCATTATGTTTCAATTCGTAATCTGATCCAATTCTTTGTTTATTTCTCACATCAATAGCGAACATAAACCCTTTTGCTAAATCTTCATGAATGTTTGTGGCTAAATCTTTCGCTGTTGATCCTTTGGGTAATAAAAGTGCATTCGGAAGGATATTTCCCTTTTTATCAGATAATTTTATTTCATCTTCCACAGGATAAACAATGATCAGATTTAGTAATTTGAAACATACTGTGTTTATAGCTTCCTGAACCCCAGTAGATCCATATTTGTCTAATACAGACCTTATTATTAACAATGCCTTTTTTTGTTGTTCATTTAACAGATCTTTATCTTTTAACTCAAAATTTGCATCTCCTGGAAGATAATACCATAAACCTTTTTTTGCCCCTTTTCTAAGAACTAATTCTCCTTCGGATGCGCAAGGAATTACTATATTGTTTTGCTGTTTTATTTTTTTTATATTCTCTTGGGAAGAAGAAATATCCGCTTTATTAGCTAATATTAGTAAAGGCTTTGAATTTTTTCTTATTAATCTTACAAATTCTAATAAATCTTTTTGTGTCCATTTATCAGGATTTTTATTAATCAATCCCAAAGAAGACAATGCGTTTGAAATTGTATCAATAGTAACAGATAATCCAGACAATCTTTTTTTTAGTATTTGTTCAATTTTTAGTTTTTGATTTGACATGTCTCTGGAAGTTTTACTCCAATCTCTGTTAATAATTGAAAGCACCCATTGATCAAATTCCTCTTCGACAAATTTAATATCGAAGAGAGGATCCCCCTGAGACTTTTCAACAACCTTACCTTCTGGATCTGTTGAGCCTGAGGCGTCTACTACATGGATTAATGCATCTGCTTGTCTTGCATCATCTAAAAATTTATTTCCTAAACCTTTTCCTAAATGAGCTCCAGGAACAAGTCCTGCAATGTCTATTAATTTTATAGGTACAAATCTATTTCCATCTATACAGATAGAATGTAGCGGATTATCTATTAATCCAAATTCCCTACATACACATTTTTCCCTTACAAAGCTTATGCCTATATTTGGATGGATAGTTGTAAAAGGATAGTTTGCGGAAGGAACAGATTGATCAGTAGCAGAATTAAAAAAAGTAGATTTTCCAACATTAGCTTTTCCAATAACTCCTATAATCATAATAATAATCAATTATAATAGCGTTATTAGTATTTTTTATTTTTCTATTTTAATTAAGAATTACTGTTCGCAACCAATAAATTTTAATTATTTATTTTCATCTTCTAAAATTTTTATATATTTAATATAACCTCTTTATAGACGTTAAAGGATCTTGGCCGGAATAGTGGCAATTTATAATTTCAATACAAAAAGAGAATCTTCCGCTGAGGTCCTTTATTACCTTGTGAGCGCGATGCGAATGGTTCAACATAGAGGCAAGGCATATTGGAAGATGATGGTTGGAGAAAGAGTGTTAGAAAGTGAAGGTTCTATTCCGTCAAACGAAGTTCTTTCAAGATTAATAAAAAAAAAGAAGTTAATTGGATCCAATGCTATTGGTTACCTTTCGAAACGTTCACCATTATTTCCCAGTATGAATTCTATTAAAATTGCGTTAGATGGTTTTCTGGTTGATACAGAAAAATTATATCTTCATCCCTATATAGGATCTGCCAAAGATCGAGATCCTTTGTTTCAGATATATTCAATATTTATCAGATTAATAGAAGTGAAAAAAGATAGTAGTAGAGCAGCAGAATTTTTGGATAGACATCTACGAGGGAATCTCATTTTAAAAATAAGAGATTCCATTTTTGTATTTCGAAATAGTACTGGATTTAAACCATTGATAATGGCATTGGCACCAAACAATGGTTTAGTAATATTTTCCTCAGAAAATTCTTTACAAAGTTCTTTTTCTAACTTTATCTATACTGATGTAAAAATGGGACAGTTGCTTAAAATTACAGGCCAGGATTTCATACAAGAATTAACGATTCTTGATAACAATAAAATGTTAATGGATCCTTTTGAATTTATTAGAGAATCTCACGTCACTTCCACCTTTAACAATAAGAGTATATATACAATAAGAAGAAATATCGGAAAAGCTCAGGCCAATTATCTATCAAAATATATTGATCTAGATACTGTATATGCTGAACCAGATTATACTAGGCCTATGGCTCTTGGAATAGGAAGAGAATTACAAAAATCAATTTTAAATTTTGAAATATCCGAAGGAGTGATCAAGGATAGGTATGATGATTCTGATCATATGATTGATTTTTCTGAGGAAGTAAGTAAAAATAAATTGCTTACTACAGGAAAATCCCTGAAATTTATTTTAGAAAATATAACGAAAGATAAAAAGGTGGCTTCCATTCAAGGAACTATTCAAACAGGAAGTACTGCAAGAGAAACAATTTATTATCTAAATAAAAGCGGAGTAAAAAAATTATATGTGATAGTTAGTTATGTTCCTACTATTGATGGACGACAAGTGGGGTTATATACTTCTAATAGAGACTTCATTGCTAATAAGTATATGGGAAAAGTTACTTCATTAGAGAGACTTAATAGTTATATAGCTGATGAACTTGTATGTGAAAAAACATTTTATAATTCTCCCTATTTATTAGCGAAAGGAATAGGTATTTCAGAAAATAATTTATGGTTTCCAGAATGGATTAGGTTTCTTGACTATGAATAATAAGATAGTTACTTTGGATCTTGAAACTACCAAATTATTACAAAAACCTCCTGATAAGTCCAAAATCATTTTAAGTAATATTATGTATGATCGTATATATTTCATAAAAAAACTAGAATTATCGATATATACTACAAATAATCATGAAATACTTGGGTCTTATTCAATTTTAGTTATTGTCATCGAAACAAATAAGGGAACTGTGATAATGAAATATGATGAAGGATATCGTGGTAAAGATGCTTTTGATAATGCAGTAGAAATGTTAACACAATATAATGGGCTGTCATCAGTAATTAATAGAGCATTAATTGAATTAGAGAACATTTAGTTTTTTAAACTGTTCTTCTAAAACTCATGAAAGACATTAAACAAATCTGATAACTTGTTTATTCTAATGGGCCAATTAAAATTTCTATTCCAAGGCTGATTAAATAAAATACCTTTTTTTGGATACTTTATATCAATTATATTTTGAGGAGCATCATCAATTAAAATATCAAATGGATATATACTTTTTGGATTAGAATCAAAAACGCAAATTAGATCATCACAGTCTATATTATAAGTTTCTAACCAATTATATACATAAGGAATAGTTTTTCTATCCCTTCTTGTTAAAATAGATATTCTATAATTTTGTGTTTTTAGTCTTTCTATTATTTTTCCAATCCTAGTTTGAGTCGGGGGAATATCTTTCCATCTATATATCCAAATATCTGAAAATAATGAATTACTTTCGGTTTCAGTTATTGGTAAAAGAGTATGAATATCCCAAGCAACGATATCTTCTTTTACTATATTAGATTCTTTTAGTCTATTATATTCATTAACCCATGTCACTACAACATCTGCTAAAACCGAGTCTAAATCAATAGCAAGAGTTTTATTCAATCTAATAATATCAGTGTTAAAATGCCTATATGTAAAAGTAATTATATTTTTTTCTCATATAATAATTACATTAGTTCATACATGTTAATCAAAATATAAATAAGTTGAATACATATTCCAGTTAATGAGTTGTTCGGATGAATATGTTTATCATGATACCCAAAATAATTTGATAAATATTACTCCAAGTCTACAAGCAAAACTTCGTAAGGCAAAGTATGGTGTATTTAATCATTCTGCAGTAGAATTGTGCCATTGGACCAAAAAATCGTTTTATGATGAAGGTAATTGCTATAAACACAAATTTTATGGTATATCCACTCATAGGTGTATGGAAATGACACCTACTGCAATGAATTGTGAAAATAGGTGTATATATTGTTGGCGTCCAACAGAATTCTATGATACATTACAAATGCCTGAACATTTAGTTGACGAACCTGATGCAATTATACATCAACTATTGAAAGAAAGAGAAAGATTAATTATGGGATTTTACGGTAATTCTAAATCTAATAAGAAAAAACTCGATGAGTCATTATTTCCGGCGCATTATGCAATTTCTTTATCGGGGGAACCAACAATGTATCCTAAACTGCCAAATTTAATTAAATATCTTAAATCTTTAAAGAATACAAAGTCTATATTTTTAGTGACAAATGGTCAGGAACCCGAAATGATTAATCGTCTAATAAAGGAAGATGCTTTACCAACTCAATTATATTTGTCTACCAATGCATCAAATAAAAAAATGTTTTATCAAATAAATAGACCTAAATATAAAGATGCTTGGGATAGGTGGCTTAATACCTTAAATATTCTTGCAGAAATTAATACAAGAACTGTTTTAAGAATGACCCTTATCCGTAACTATAATTCTGATTTACGAAATATACCTGAATTTGTAAACCTAATTAATAAAGCTAATCCACATTTTATTGAAGTTAAATCCTATATGCATATAGGAATGTCAACCAATAGACTAGAACATAATAATATGCTTGAAGTAAAAGAGGTAAGAGAATTTACTAATAATCTTCAAAAATATTTGCAACATTATAATATCATGGATGAAAGTGAAATTTCTCGAATAGTAGTTCTGCAAAATCAAAATAGATATACTAATCGATGGATAAAAGAATATTTCGAATCTACTATGGTTCAAGAGCCAATGTTGACTTAAATCTTTTTAGCTAGTCACATTATATTGATCGAGTTATATTCTTATTTCCTCTGACAATTTATATACACTGTATAATTCTCTGGGTTCTTTTTTTATTTTTCTTTTTTTATGATTCTTTTTAAAAGATCATAAATTACAGGAAGTTCTAGATAGTCTATTAGGATTGCAATCCAGGCAAAATACTCTGGCATATATATCAGATCTGTTCCTACAAAAGTTGTATAAACAACGTCGTCGGTAATCCAAAAGATATGGATGGATTGGATTGCCAAGAGAATTAATAAGATGGTATTTTTAATCCTTCTTTCTTTTTCTTTTTTATCATAAATTATAGTAAAGAAGTAATATATTAGACCGGAAACTAAAGCGGGAATTTCTATATAGTCAATTATAATAAATAATAAAATAAAATCAGATAAGTCTCCAAAATAATCAGTTCCTGTAAGCCGATATATTACAACGTCTGTTGTAAGCCAATAAAGATGTAATAGTTGTAATGAGATTAAGATAAAGGAGATTTTTAAATTAATATTTTGGTATCGAAGATAAAAATTCATAATTTTTGTAAACACAATAAATCAATTTTTTTATAGTTTTTATTATTATTATTTTTTACCTATAACACATAATATATTATGGGTTCTAAACCACTAATTAATTATATTTAAATTAAAAAAAGTATGGGTATAATTAAAAGTAAATATTCTACAATAATCATGATGTTATAGTATATTGGAAGAATTGAATACAGCTGAACTAATGAAAATTGGACTCGATTTAGCTGGATGGAAAAAAATACCATCTGATAGTGCAGTTCATGTAAAGGGTACTAATATCAAAAAGGTTTTTGTTTCCATTGATGTGAGTCCATTTGATATTTATTTCGCTAAAAATCTAGGTTGTGATTGTGTATTAACACATCATCCAATAGGAAAGTCTGCGGTTTCGTTTCATGAAGTTTTTGATAGACATGTGGAATATATGATAGAAAAAGGAATAAAAAAAAAATTAGCAATTTCATTGGTTAAAGATTTAAAATATAAGGCTTATTTAAAATCTCATTCTTTGATTTACAATGATGTGATTAGTACCGCAAAAAGTCTCCAAATGCCCTTATTGAATATACATCAGCCACTTGATGAATATATGAGAAAGGTAATTTTATTCAAACTTCATAAATCTAAATTAAAATCTGTCTCTGATTTAATAGAAGCAATAGAAGAGATAACAGAATTCAAAAAAGCCTTAACACGCGTTATAATTTGCAATGGAAAGGCAAGTAATGAAATAGGCAAGTGGGTTCTTGTTATAGCAGCTGGATCAAATGGTGGATATGATATTGCACGCACGTATTATGAAAATAATGTTTCCACAGTAATATATCTCCATATTGATTATAATGAACTTAAAAAAGTACAAAAAGATAAAACCTGTAAGAATCTTGTTATCCTTGGACATTTAGCAGGAGATTCAATCGGAATGAACAAAATTTGTAAAGAATTAGAAAAAAAAGAAATAGTAGTGTTTAAACGTGGTTTAATAGATGATAGTGATTGTTGATTTTTATTTTCATTCATTCCTCTAAAGAATAAATATTACAGAATTTCATAAAATATTAGTGGCCTTCGTAGTATAGCCTGGTTAGTATAGGCGGCTGTGGTCTTTTATTATAACTAATAAAGATGGAAACCGCTTGAGGAGGGTTCAAATCCCTCCGAAGGCCTAAATAAAAGTCAGATATGTTATTAATTCGAATTTTTTGTAATAAACTACATATATGTCCTACCCATTGAATGTTACTGATTTTGTATTGCGAGAAGCGATTTTATCTAGATTTATTTATCTAATGATAAATATAGAGGAGATTTGTTAATTTGTCAGCCGATAAAAAAATTGTCAAAGTAAAAAATCACATTTATCAACCTAAACACGAAATCCTTCCAAAAGACGAAGCTGAAGAAATTCTTAAAAAGTTTAACGTAAGAACCAATCAACTACCATACATTATGGCAAGCGATAAAGGGTTAGAAGACTTAGATATTCGACCTGGAGATATAATTAAAATTACACGAAAAAGTCCAACTGCAGGTGAAAGTGTATATTACAGATATGTAGTACAAGGATAAGGAGATACAAGTTATTTGGTTAGTAATTTTGTTGATATATGGCCTATTATTAATGATATTTTAAGACGAGAAGGTATTGCACGACAGCATTTGAATTCTTACAATGAGTTTATGGAATCGGGATTACAAAGTATAATAGATGAAGTAAATGAAGTAGAAATCGAAACAGCTGAATTTCCATATAAATTGAAATTAGGGAAAATAAAACTTCAACGTCCGCGCATAATGGAGCTAGACGGGTCGATCACTCATGTAGCCCCTGTAGAGGCTAGACTACGTAATCTTACATATGCATCTCCAATAATGCTTGAATGCAGTATAGTTGAAGATGGACGTATTATAGAATCTCGATTCATTCATGTAGGTGATATGCCTGTCATGGTAAAATCTAATGTTTGTATTCTTCATAATCTTCCAGAATCTAAATTAATCGAATTAGGAGAAGACCCTCGCGATCCTGGTGGATATTTTGTTATAAATGGATCAGAAAGAGTAATAGTAGGATTAGAAGATTTATCATATAATAAAATTATTGTTGATGCAGAAGAAACTGCTGGAACACTTACCTATAAAGCAAAAGTTTATTCTTCCATTGTTGGATATCGGGCAAAATTAGAATTAATTATGAAACCTGATGGTTCAATCGTAGCGAAGATTCCCGGCTCGCCTGTTGATATTCCGTTAGTAACATTGATTCGTGCTTTGGGATTAGAATCTGATAGAGATATAGCCAATGCTGTTTCCTTTAAAGAACAAATACAGGATGAATTAGAACCTTCATTTGAAAAAGTTGGAGAAATCATTTCAAGCAGAGACGCAATTGTTTATATCAGTAAAAGAATTGCACCAGGTATGCTCGAAGAATTTCAAATAAAACGAGCTGAAACATTATTAGATTGGGGATTGTTACCACATTTGGGAAAAAATCCGGAAAACCGTGGTGAAAAAGCGCTTTTTCTTGGGGAAGCTGCTAGTAAGTTAGTGGAACTTAAACTTGGATGGGTAGATAATGATGATAAAGATCACTACGGCAATAAGGTTATTAAATTTGCCGGACAAATGCTTGCTGATCTTTTTAGGACTGCATTTAGAAATTTGATAAGAGATATGAAATATCAACTTGAACGCTCTGGACAGAAAAGAGGAATTAATGCTGTAGCAGCAGCAGTTAGACCAGGTATTATATCTGATAAATTAAATAATGCAATAGCTACGGGTAATTGGGGTAGAGGCCGAGTAGGAGTAACACAATTACTTGATAGAACTAATTATATGTCTACTATTAGTCATTTGCGTAGAATACAATCACCTCTTAGTAGAAGTCAACCTAATTTTGAAGCGAGGGATTTACATACAACTCATTTCGGTAGAATATGCCCAGCAGAAACTCCTGAGGGTTCGAATTGTGGACTAGTAAAAAATCTTGCTCTCTCTGCAATAATCTCAGTAAGTGTCCAATCCTCAGAAATTATCGAGAAGCTATATGAATTAAGGGTTCAACATATTGATGATGCAGATGAAAGTTTAAGATATAATGGTTGTAGAATATTTGTGGATGGAAAATTAATAGGATATATTGAAGATGGGTTACAACTGGCAAACACACTGAAAAACCTTCGTAGAAATGGCAAAATTCATCCTCATATAGGGATTTATTTTTACTCTTCCTTAAATTCAAATGCAACAAAAAGATTATACATATCTTGTAATTCAGGCCGCGTTTTAAGACCACTTGCAATTGTTAAAGAAGCCAAATCTCTCATGACATCAGAAGTAGTGGAGAAGATCAACAAAAAGTTTCTCTCATGGATAGATCTTATCTATATGGGAATAATAGAATTAGTAGATGCTAATGAAGAAGAAAATTGTTTTATCTCTATCGATCTAAATGCAATGGACTCTAATACAACTCATATTGAAATATATCCGCCATCCATCCTTGGAATTGGTGCATCTGTTATACCCTATCCTGAACATAATCAGTCTCCACGAAACACATATGAAAGTGCAATGGCTAAACAAAGCCTTGGCTTTTCCACTCCCCTAATGAATGCAAGCACATATGTTAGGCAACATTTTATGTTATATCCACAAATTCCTATCGTTAGTACTAAAGCAATAAACCTCCTTGGACTTGATGAACGTCCTACTGGACAGAATTGTATCGTCGCAGTACTACCATTTGAGGGATATAATATCGAAGATGCAGTTGTTTTTAACAAATCATCAGTGGAGCGAGGATTAGCAAGAACTTTTTTTTACAGAGTGTACGAAGCTGAAGCAAAACAATATCCAGGAGGAATGAAGGATACTTTTGAATTACCTTCAGCGGATGAAAATATTCGTGGTTTTAGAGGAGAAAAAGCCTATAGATTGTTAGAACAAGATGGTGCAGTTATGCATGAAGCGATAGTTACGGGGGGGGATATTTTGATTGGTAGGACTTCACCACCAAGGTTTATTGAAGAATACAAAGAATTTGAAGTTAAAGGACCATATAGACGCGATACATCAGTAGGGGTACGACCTTCCGAGAATGGCGTTGTAGATAGCGTAATAATGACCCAATCAGTAGAAGGCGGGAAAATGTATAAGATTCGGGTAAGAGACATGAGAATCCCAGAAATAGGTGATAAATTCGCTTCTAGGCATGGACAAAAAGGAATTCTTGGAATGTTAGTTAATCAGGAAGATTTACCATATACTCAAGATGGAATAGTTCCAGATATAATGATAAACCCACATGCATTTCCATCCCGAATGACAGTCGGTCAATTTATGGAATCATTGGGTGGCAAAGCAGCCGCTTTAAGAGGAAAAGTGGTCGACGGTTCTGCTTTTCTCGGGGAAAAATTAAACGATATTAAAGGGTTTATGGAACAATATGGGTTCAAATATAGTGGAAAAGAAGAGATGTATGATGGACGGACAGGATTAAAATTTCCTGTTGAAGTTTATATTGGAGTTGTATACTATCAGAAACTTCATCACATGGTAGCTGATAAGATTCATAGTCGAGCCCGAGGACAAGTTCAAATGTTAACCAAACAACCTACAGAAGGTCGAGCAAGAGGAGGAGGGCTACGTTTTGGAGAAATGGAGAGAGATTGCCTTATTGCATATGGGGCATCAATGATGTTAAAAGATCGATTACTAGAAGAGTCAGATAAAGCGGAAGTAAATGTATGTGAACGTTGTGGTCTATTATCATACTATGATATTAAGCAACGACGGTACATTTGCAGAGTTTGTGGAGATAAGGGAAAAATTTCCACTATTGTTATTGCATATGCCTTTAAATTACTACTTCAAGAAATGATGAGTCTGAATATAGCTCCAAGACTTATTCCAAAAGATAAATTATAGGTAAGGTGAAGAGATTTGGAAGAATCAATTAAAAATTTAGGGGCTATAAAATTTAGCGTTTGGTCTCCAATAGAAATTAGAAAATTTAGTGTTGCTGAAATTACCGCTCCTGAGACATATGATGAAGATGGAATGCCTGTGCAGGGAGGATTGATGGATAATCGGTTAGGAACTCTTGAACCTGGACAAAAATGTATTACATGTGGAAATACTTCAGTAAAATGCCCTGGTCACTTTGGTCACATAGAATTAGCAGAACCTGTATTACACATAGCATTTGTAGATGACATTCATAAATTATTACTTACAACCTGTAGATCTTGTAACAGAATTAAGTTAGAAAACTCAGAACTAGATTCTTATAGAGATATTAGAAATGCCAAAGCCTCCTATGCTGTTATCACATTAGATAATATCAAAGATGAAATAATAGAAAAATCCAAAAAAATTAAAATTTGTCCTCATTGTCAAAAGGAACAATATGATCTTATCTTTACTAAACCTACTATTTTTGTAGAAAAGACAGACGCTGGGGAAAATCGACTATTACCAATAACTATTCGAGAAAGATTATCAAATATTACTGATGACGATCTAAAACTGCTTGGATATGATCCTTCTACAGCTCGTCCGGAATGGTTTGTACTCCAAGTTCTACCAGTTCCACCAGTCACTGTGAGACCTTCTATTATTCTTGAGACAGGGATTCGTTCTGAAGATGATTTAACTCATAAGCTTGTAGATATTATCCGTGTAAATCAACGACTAAAAGAAAGTAAAGAAGCGGGTACACCTCCTTTAATTGTCCAAGATTTGGTAGATTTATTACAGTATCATGTTACGACTTATTTTGATAATGAAGTATCAGGAATTCCACAGGCACATCATCGATCAGGAAGACCATTAAAAACTCTAACTCAAAGATTAAAAGGTAAAGAAGGCAGATTTAGGGGTTCTTTGTCTGGAAAACGAGTTGACTTTTCTAGTCGAACTGTTATCTCACCGGATCCAAATATTGCTATTTCAGAAGTAGGTATTCCATTCGAAGTAGCAAAAAAATTGACTATCCCTGAAACAGTATCAAATTGGAATATAGAAAAATTAAAAACGTTAGTATTTAACGGACCAAATAACTATCCTGGAGCTAACTATATCATTAGACCAGATGGAGTCAAAATTCGACTTGATTATGTAAATGATAGACAAATGGTTGCTGATTCCATTGTACCAGGTTACATTATTGAACGACATCTATCCGATTCTGATATAGTTATTTTCAATCGACAACCGTCATTACATCGAATGTCAATTATGGCACATTATGTCAGAGTTCTCCCTTATAGAACTTTTAGACTTCATCCAGCTGTATGCCCACCATATAATGCAGATTTTGATGGTGATGAAATGAATCTTCATGTTCCCCAAAGCGAGGAGGCAAGATCTGAGGCTGCTTTATTGATGAGTGTTCAAGATCAGTTAATTTCTCCGAGGTATGGAGGGCCTATAATTGGAGGCATTCGTGACTTTATTACAGGAGCTTATATTTTAACAAGTGACGAAAGCTTTCTCTCTAAGGAAGAATTCTTTAATTTAGCATTATTAGGAGGTTATGGAGGGGTTCTTCCAGAGCCTAAAGGAGAGAAAGATGGGACAAAATTATATACTGGTAAACAACTATTTTCGTTATTTCTTCCAAAGGACTTCAATTTCATTATTACTTCAAAATGGAACAAGTCTCTAAAGGGAGAAGGAAAAGATGTTGTAATTAAAAATGGAGAATTGATTAGTGGTGTCATAGATAAAGCATCAATTGGGGCGGAAGAACCTGATAGTGTTTTACACCGAATAGCGAAGGATTATGGAAATGATGTAGCACAGCAATTCCTTAATTCTATTTTAGTAATGTTAAAAACCTTTATTACTCATAGAGGTTTCACATATGGTTATTCAGATCTATGGTTATCAGAAGATACACATAAGGAAATTACTGAGGTAATCAAGAAGGCATACGATAAGATCGGTGAGTTAATTCAACAATACAAAGAGGGTACATTACCTTTGACTAGGGGTTTATCTCCAGAAGAAGCCTTAGAATTATATCTCGTGAATGAACTTTCCAGAGCTAGAGATAGAGCTGGAAGAATTGCTGATAGGTCATTTCCAAATAATAACGCAGGGGTTATCATGGCTTCTACAGGTGCAAGAGGTTCAACATTAAATATTGGACAAATGACAGCAGTTTTAGGTCAACAATCCATTCGAGGAAAAAGGATCCATAAAGGTTATCATAATAGATCATTACCCCATTTTAAAATAAATGATACAAATCCGGATGCAAAAGGCTTTGTAAAATCCAATTACCGTGATGGGCTTACTCCACTTGAATTCTTTTTCCATGCAATGGGAGGAAGGGAAGGCTTAGTCGACACTGCTGTCAGAACCCAGCAATCAGGATATATGCAACGAAGATTAATCAATGCTCTTGAACATTTGAAACTCGAATATGATAGTACTGTTAGAGATCCTCATGGGAATATTATTCAATATCTATATGGAGAGGATGGAATTGATCCTGCAAAAAGTGACCATGGTGAAGCAGTTAATATCTCAAGAATAATTGAGAGTGAATCAGTTGTTGATGAAGGGATTAAAGCAAATGAAGAAGAAATTAGACATATATTAAATCAGAATATTTCTAATTTTAATCTAAAATTAAAAAGTAATATTGAAAATATATTACTTCAAAACAATCTTAGCAAACAAGGAATAGAGAAGGTTATTAAAAAAATTATTGATTTGACAGAAAGAGCCATGGTTGAGCCAGGAGAGGCAGTAGGAGTAGTTACTGCTCAATCTATTGGAGAACCTGGTACACAGATGACTTTGAGAACATTTCATTACGCAGGAGTTAAAGAACGAAATGTAACACTAGGACTTCCCCGTTTAATTGAATTAGTAGATGCTAGGAAAAAGCCTATAACTCCTACAATGGATATTTACTTAGATGAAGAACATCGGATTTCAAGAGAAAAAGCCTTGAGTGTTGCAAAAGAGATAATACATACTAAGGTTATTGACGTAGTAGAAAAGACAGATATTGATTATAGTGGAATTATAAAATTGACCTTTTCTGAGAATAAATTAAATGATAGAGGTTGCATTTTAACAGATATTTTTGAAATTTTAAAGGGCTCTAAAAAGAAGTATGATTCTACTCTTGACGAACAGGAAAAGACTGTTGTTTTAAAAATGAACGAAGAATTGGATGCGCAAACGTTGTTACTATTAAAAAATAAGCTTCTCAATACAAGAATAAAAGGTGTACCCGATATTGAACGAGTTACAATAGTTAAACAAAACGAGGAATGGGTAATACAGACTGCCGGCTCTAATTTATCTAAAATAATTTATGTTGAAGGAATTGATCTTTCACGTGTTACAACGAACAATGTTTATGAAATATGGCAAACTTTAGGAATAGAAGCAGCTAGAACTGCTCTTGTAAGAGAAGTTACTAATACTCTTGAAGAACAAGGACTTGAAGTTGATATCCGACACATTATGCTAGTAGCTGATTTAATGACATCTAAAGGCTATCTTCAGCAAATCGGAAGACATGGAATAGCTGGAACTAAGACTTCTGTCTTGGCACGGGCTGCTTTTGAAATTACTGTTCCAACCATTGCAAAAGCATCTATGGAAGGGCAAACGGAAGCATTAAAAGGTGTTACAGAAAATGTGATTGTAGGAGCAACTGTACCAGTTGGCACGGGAATGGTTGACCTCTATATGAAAGTGAATGAACAAAATGAAGAATCTGGAGAAAATAATTAAAGACGCAAAGTCGTCCAATAAGTATAAGGAAGGAGTTAAAGAAGTCAGATCTAATGTTAAAGGATCAAAATTAATTATCATTTCTAACTCTCTACGCAATACAGATAAAGAATATATTGAAAAGACCTGTAAAGAATTTAAAGTTCCGCTTTATTATTATACTGACAATTCGATAAAATTAGGGCGACTTTTTAATAAACCTTATAAAATTTCCACAGTAGCACTAAAATCTGTAGGAGAGGAGGATGTAAATGCTTTATTGGATACTCACTAATTTTTTATTAGTTATTTAAGTTTGGGGCATGGATAATTAAACTATCAGAATCTTTAATTTATTCTTTATTTAAAATATGGATTATCACTATAATAGTGAGACGGAAAATTATCTTTAAACAAAGAAATTATTATTAACTGTAGTGTCTTGTTTTTATTTTCTATCAATAATTATAAGAAAAGCCTCTGAAAAAGCAATAAGAGTCTCTAAAAGGCACAATATATGTATGGTTGAAACAATAGATGATCCAAGAAGCGATAGATAATTGGCAAGACAAATAACTATTGTATTTATTACTCCGGTTACAGTGAGTTAGTTAGGTTACAGTTGATACAGAAAAACAGAGGATAAATGAACACAAAGCTATAAATGATCAAGATTTTTCTTCTTAGTCTTATTTAACAAGTAAAAATTTTCTATCCATAATGATTTATAGCGACTCCAAAATCATCATTAAAATTTAAATTATACTTTATTACACAGCATATTATTATTTGATGTATTACAATTCAAAATTAGGATTAGAGGTATTATGGTATAATGACTGAAAAAATAAAATTAACATCTGATGAACTTAGGCTTATCTCTTTATTTCAAAGCATTACTAGCGCTACTGCAAGAGATTGTATAGTAGATGAAAAAATGGATAGAGTAATTTTTGTTGTAAATAAGGGTCAAATGGGCTTGGCTATTGGCAAAGGAGGAACTACGATAAAACAATTACAAAATGTTATTCCTCGAAGAATAGAATTAGTTGAATATTCGGATAACGAAGATGAATTTTTAAAAAATATTCTCAATTCCAATATGATTAATGAAATAAAGATTAATAAAAGGATAGATGGTACAAAACAGGCAATTGTTGTTGTTGATTCAAAAAAAAAGGGTGTTGTAGTTGGAAAAGAGGGTAGAAATGCTGAAAAAGCTAGGTTACTTGCAAAGCGTTATTTCCATATATCAAATGTTCTTATATTGAGTCCTGAACAAACAACTACTAATGATAATAATGGTGTGAATATGTAAAATGGCTAAATCTCCTTTGGGCTTGTTCGCTGGGCGTGTACTTGAATCAAAAAGAAAACGTTCTAGATGGGCAAATAAATATTATAAGAGACGAGTATTATTGCTTGACAAGAAAACTAATCCTATGGAAGGAGCTCCTCAGGCTAGAGGCATTGTTTTAGAAAAAGTTGGTATCGAATCAAAACAACCTAACTCGGCTGTCCGTAAATGTGTAAGAATTCAATTAATAAAAAATGGAAAATCAATAACTGCATTCCTTCCTCGAGATGGTGCTTTGAATTTTGTTGATGAACACGATGAGGTAATAGTGGAGGGCATTGGAGGATCAATGGGAGGTGCAATGGGTGATATACCCGGTGTACGATGGCAGGTATTCAAAGTAAATGGTGTATCGTTAAAAGAATTAGTATACGGTAGGAAGGAAAAACCGAGGCGATAAATATGAGCGGGAAAGAAAACATAAAAATATTGTTATTTAACAAATGGGAGACATCTAATATCGAAATTAATGATCCTGGTTTGACACGGGTTATTTCTCTAAATCCATCAATGGTAATTCCTGTATCTTTTGGAAGACATGAACATCAAAGACTAAAAAAAGCTGAAGTAAATCTAATTGAACGATTAGCAAATAAATTAATGCGTTTCGGAAAAAAATATGCAAAGAATACTGGTCGAATGGGTGGAAAAAAAGCTAAATCATTAAATGTTGTGAAAACCGCTTTTGAAATAATACACTTAGAAACCGGAAAAAACCCCGTCGAATTATTAGTAAGGGCTATAGAAAACTCTTCTCCAAATGAGGATACCACTAGAATTGTATATGGTGGTGTTGTGTATCATGTTTCAGTAGATGTTTCTCCTCTCCGACGACTTGATTTGGCACTTCGCTTCATCGCTGAAGGAGTTAGAGAATCGACCTATTCTTCTCCTCAAATCATAGAAGAAGCATTAGCCAAAGAAATTCTTCTGGCATCAAAAAATGATATGTCAAGTCATGCAATTAAGAAGAAAAACGAACAGGAACGTATTGCTATGGCTTCAAGATAAATATTTTTTAATTTTTTCCATTTTTTTGTACTGTTTATCCTTCTTTTTAGAATTTTTATCAAAACATGAAAGTTAATAAATAATGGTAATTACTACTCCACTCATTATAAAAATGAGTAGTAAAGATGACTTTGTTTTTTCCAAAAGTGCTTTAATGAGTACAAAGGCTGGTAAGGAGATACTTAAACAGGCCATCTTGAGAGAGAGGGGCTATAAGCAATATAACAAGTACAAACTTAAATATGAAAATGAATTTGAGGATTTTACTAAGCGCTTTCTTCTTTCCTTGCACAGACGCATAATTTCTGACACTTCTCCAAGTTCAACACTATCTCAATTTGCGGAAGAAGTTGGTTCACAAGAGATGGAACTGGACCCCTCAAAAATTGAAAATATTAAAACTCGTCTTTCTAGACCTGAAATTCTTGCCGATAGAGTCCAAAGAATATTAGATTCTAATTTTGTTAAAATGACTTTTCCTGTGTTTAATGCGTTATTCGATGGTTCTGTATCATATTTTAAAGAAGATCTTTCCAATGAACTACGAACTTCTATTATAGATGGTCATATTATAGCTATTGATTTAAGTGAACCTATGGATAGAATTATGGATAAAGATGAAGATATTGAATATTTAGATGACTATAGATTAATGAATCCTTATATTTTGGATATCGCAAGGGAAAAAATTTCTCAGGGAGGTGACTCCGTTCTAAAGGCTTTTGAAGAGGGATTTAAAGACGCTAGAATAGGCCAACTAATAGATCATAAACTAAAGATGAAACCTGAATCAATTAATGATGAACTTATGATTGGTTGTTATAAAAAATACCGCTCCATTATGGGTACTGCAGGTAGAAACATGGCCTTAAATCAGACTCCACTAAGCGAAATTTATCATTTAGGAATGTCAAAAGCAAGCGAATCTGTAGGCTGTGGAAATGAGATGCAAGATGCAATAAACGAAGGCTCAATCAAAATCCCTTCTTGGCCCTTGTATTATTCACTTATCGCGAATGATGTTAGAAAAGGTTTTCACCTTACCCTTAAGAAAAGTGAGATATATTTAGATGAAGCGAAGTTGGCATTGGAATTTCTTCCTGAAGAATTTGAACTTAAACCATTTCTAATATTTTTATTCTTGACGGTAAACCACTATAATCAATATTGGTATCATGATATCACTAAACGAGACCTCTTTAAATATTTCGAAAGAACTATTCATCCCCTAACACGTAAGTTCATTTAGTTTATATTTTGATATAATATGTATTGGACAGACCTCTACCGACCAAAAAATTTTGAACACATTATTGGCAATGAAGAAGTCAGGCTTAATGTACTTAAATGGTTGATAAAATGGTTGCCTGGAACCAAACCTTTACTTTTAATAGGACCACCAGGAGTTGGAAAAACAACAATTGTTAAAATATTATCTTCACTTTTGAACTATGATCTAATAGAATTAAATGCCAGTGATACTAGAAGCGGTCCGCAATTAGAAAAATTAATAACCCCTCTTTATAATAACACTAGTCTCTTTGGAAAAAAAATTCTTTTGTTTTTTGATGAGGTAGATGGGATTTATGGAAGGGAAGATAGCGGTGGACTCGAAATTCTTATCAATATTGTAAAAGTCGCGAATTTTCCAATCATATTTGTGGCCAATTCTAATAATACTAAATTAAAAAATTTATCTAAGCTATGCAAAATAGTTAAATTTCAACATATATCAGCAAACCTTTTGTTGATGTTTTTAAATTATGTATTATTTAAACAAGGTTATTCTCTGACGTTTGATGATAAAAAATGGATAGTGGAAAAAAGTAATGGAGATGTAAGAACAATGCTTAATCTCGCTCAATCTAAATGCACTGGATACGGAAAGTTTTACCGTGAAACATTTAAAGTCGATATTTCTGATGGTCTGAATGAATTTTTTTCTAGTAAAAAAAAGGATGATGCTAAAAAAATTTTGTTATCTTTAGATGGGAAATATCCTGATCCTAGATATGGTTTATCTTCTGAAGAACGAAGAAAAGATATTGTCAATTCGTTATTTACAAGCATTGTATCTTCTAATCTAGAGATTGAAAATTTATCTCTACTATTAGATAGTCTCTCTCAAATTGATTTACATGTTGCTCGTATCAACAAAAATCGAAATTGGAATTTATTAAGATATATGAATAATATAATAATTGAACTTTTGTATGAAAAAATACAAAATAATATGATATCTTATCATCAATATGGAATTTCTTGGCCAATAATGGGTCAAGTTTTTTCTAGAGGTGTACCGTTGCGTAGTTTGATTTCTAAGTTATCTTTATTGTTTCACGTTTCATCTAGTACATTTGGAATGATATTTTTCCCCTATCTGCTCGAAATTATTCATGAGTTTAAAATAGATATTCATGGCTTGATTTCGAGTCTCATGTTAGATGAAAAATTTGTAGAAATTATCCAGAAAGAAATTTTGAGGTCTAAACGATATGAGCAAACCTGATTGGATAAAATTATTGGTAAAATTTAAAGGAAAATGTCAAAGTTGCAAAAACCCAATTTCCACTGGTGAATATGCTTTATGGTCGAAATCAACAAAACAAATCAAACACTTAGATTGTAAGATAAATAACAATAATGATACGCCGAATGAACAAGTTGAGAAATATTCAGGATTACAATTACAGTGTTTTTTGTGCAAAAGTGTTAATAATATTTCTATTTCTTTATTAAATGAATTTTTATATCATGAAAGTCAAGAAAATTCAATATTCTTGTGTAAATCCTGTTTGGAAAATCCTACATCTTATTTAAGCTATAATGAAATAATGTATGAAAAAATAAAAAAGATAGCAAAATTAAAATCTTCATAAATACAATATAACCAAAATGTCAAGTGAATATGAACATAATATTGCAAAATTGCTATTCGAAAAAAAGCAAAAATTGGATCTATTATTAGAAAATCCACAAAAAACTAAATATGAAATAGAATTATTGGCTAATGAAATTGAAACATTAAAAATATTATTCGAAAACTATAATCTTGGTATGAGTGTGTTCAGAAGAGCACAAGGTGGACGATCCCATTTACGTGAGTAAAAGTTATTTTTTTAAGATAAAACTATATAATTATATAAAATTTTCTGGAATCTCTATCCCGTAATCCATGTTTTAGATGTAGAAAGTTGCATGCTTGTAGCTACCCTAGACCACCATATATGTATAAATTGCATGTTTACCATATTTGGAGACAAGGGATCAAAAAAATTTTTTTTACTGCTACAAACATGTTTCTCTCTTCAGCTAGATGGATTCCTAGCACTGTTTTACGATGGACAGGTTCTATTGCAATCCAATCCATATCCATACATGTTTACAACATGTATGAACCATAGTCTGATCTATGATAAAGGCAAAAATTCTCTGCCTTCTTAAAACTGGTAAGAATGTTTGATATTAACTAAAATAGGTTTGAAACAATCTATTCTTTTGGTTTTGTATATAGAGAATAAGTAAATCTTTAAACCCAGTTACATACAGCAACATTATTCCTTTTTCTCATCTCTAAAAATTGTTAGTACTTGCGATGTATTTCGCAGGCTGATCAAGAAAATACAAAAACAAAGAATACATAACTATAATTGTGGATCTTCTGTTTCTAACAAATCGTAATAACAGAAACTAGAATAGGAAATTCATACGTAATACTGTTTCGTTAAAATAACACAGCCGTATTTTTTGTTATATATATATACTAGATTATCGCGATAAATGCTGAAGCCATGCACGAAGATAAGTTAAAGAAATTATACGAATTGAAAAATTTAGCTGAATCGGGGGGTGGTAAAGAGAGGATTGATGCTCAACATTCTAAAGGAAAACTCACAGCTAGAGAAAGAATTGATCTTCTTCTTGATGAAGGAAGTTTTCTTGAATTGGACAAATATGTGACTCATAGGAGTGATGATCCAGAAACTCAAAAATTCTATGGAGACGGAGTAATAACTGGATTTGGTTCAATTAATGGTAGAAAAATCTTTGTATATGCATATGATTTTACGGTTTTAGGTGGTTCATTGGGAGAAATGGCATCTAAAAAAATTGTAAAAATCATGGATAGAGCCATCAAAGTAGGTGCGCCTCTTATAGGAATTATTGATTCAGGCGGAGCAAGGATTCAGGAAGGAGTAATGAGTTTAGATGGCTACGGTGATATCTTTTACAGGAATTGCACCGCTTCTGGAATAATTCCTCAGATAACTGCTAGCATTGGTCCTTGTGCTGGTGGTGCTGTATATTCTCCAGCAATGACGGATTTTGTAATAATGGTAGAAAATATAGGTCAGATGTTTGTGACTGGACCAGAAGTGGTTAAGGAAGTTTTAAGTGAAGAGGTCTCATTTGAAGAACTCGGAGGAACTTCTACACACGCAACAAAATCTGGAGTAGCTCATGTGGTTGCGGCTAATGAGTATGAATGTATGGAAAAAATTAAAAAATTAATATCGTTTTTACCTCAAAACAATTTACAAGAACCACCATCATTAGAGACAATTGATGATCCAAATAGACTGGATACATCATTAATTGATATGCTACCTGAAAACCCGTATCAGCCATATGATATCAAATCAATCATAACAAGTATAATCGATGATAAAGAATTTTTTGAAATTCACGAAACTTTTGCAACCAATATTGTTGTAGGCTTCGCAAGAATGGGTGGTAAAACTGTTGGTATTGTATCCAACCAGCCTATGTATTTAGCAGGTGTTTTAGATATTGATTCCTCTAATAAAGCAGCAAGATTCATTAGATTTTGTGATTCTTTCAATATTCCGATTATTACATTAGTTGATACACCTGGTTACTTACCTGGAACCGATCAAGAGCAAAATGGTATTATTAGACATGGTAGTAAGTTATTGTATGCTTATTGTGAGGCTTCAGTACCTAAAATTACCTGTATCATTGGAAAGGCATATGGTGGAGCATATATTGCCATGGGAAGTAAGAACTTAAAAACAGACATTAATTTTGCATGGCCCTCTGCTGAAATTGCTGTTTTAGGTCCAGAAGCAGCAATTACAATAATTCATAGAAGAGAACTCAAGAGTTCCCTAGATGCAAAAACAATTAAAAAGAAATTAGCAGAAGAATTTAGGAAAAAATTTGCTAATCCATATATTGCAGCAGAGAAAGGAATCATTGATCAGGTCATTGATCCAATGGAAACTAGAACTATGATAATAGGCGCCCTTGACTCATTATCCGGAAAAAAAGAAATAGGTCCATGGAAAAAGCATGGAAATATAAATTTATAGGTGAACTTGAGAATGTCAAAGATTTCTAGTATCCTAATAGCAAATCGTGGAGAGATTGCCCTCCGTGTTATAAGAGCATGCAAAGAGTTGGGAATAAAATCAATTTCAGTTTATTCAGATGACGATAATAGATCAATACATGTTAAACGAGCTGATGCAACATACAGACTAGGGCCTTCACAAGCTTCGGAAAGTTATCTTCGTATAGACAAAATACTTGAAATTGCCAAATCATCTGGGGCTGATGCTATACACCCTGGTTATGGATTTCTATCCGAGAACGAAGTTTTTTCAGATGAATGTAAGAAAAATGGCATTATTTTTATAGGACCAACAGCAAGAGCGATGGAGTTAGCAGGTGACAAAATGAAATGTAAAGAAATCATGAAAAAAGCCGAAGTTCCTACCGTTCCAGGAAGTGATGGAGTAGTTGATGATATAGAATTAGCTGTGGAAATAGCGAAGGAAGCAGGTTATCCGGTAATGCTAAAATCAGCTTTTGGAGGAGGAGGACGGGGAATTAGACTCGTTAACGATGAAAAAGAACTTAGGCAAGAATTTGAATTAGCGTCGAATGAATCACAAGCAGCCTTTGGTAAATCTGCACTATTTATAGAAAAATATCTAACAAATATTAGACACATCGAATTTCAATTGATAAGAGATTCTAGTGGAAATGGCACACATCTTTTCGAAAGAGAATGTTCTATTCAAAGAAGACATCAAAAACTTATTGAAATGTCTCCTTCTCCAGTTGTAAATAAGGAGAAGAGAGAGAAAGTAGGCGAAATTGCCGTTCGTGCATCTACTGCACTTGACTATCTAAATGCGGGTACAGCTGAATTTTTGGCTGATGCGGAAGGAAATTTTTATTTTATTGAAATTAATGCTAGATTGCAGGTAGAACATCCAATTACCGAGATTGTTACCGGCAAGGATTTAGTTAAGTTACAAATTCATGTCGCTCAAGGGGAGGAATTACCATTTAAACAACAGGATCTTGAATTAAAAGGCTCTGCAATAGAATGTCGTATCAATTCAGAAGACCCTTTTTATGATTTCGCACCTTCTGTAGGATATGTTCCAAATTGTAATATTCCTTCTGGCCCTGGCGTGAGAGTTGATACTTATCTCTACCCTGGTTGTAATGTTTCTGGGTATTACGATTCACTAATTGCTAAATTAATTACTTACGGTGGAGATTTTTATGAAGCACGCATACGAATGAAGAATGCTTTATCTGAATTTACCATTGAAGGAATAAATACTACTATACCAATCCATAAAACAATTTTAGAAGAATCAAATTTTGTTAACGGCAATATTTCTACTGATTATATCGAAAAATATAATATAATCGAAAAGATGAAACATAAAAGAGATCAGGAATTCAAAGACAAAGCGTATGCCGCGATTTCTGGAATTTTATTACAGTCTGAATTTGTCAAAAAATCTTATTCAGGTCAACGTATAGATAGAAGTCAAAAGTCAATGGATGGAGGCTTTTTTTAATGAAATTTCAAATAGAAGGTAATATTAATAAAATTAATGCTGAATTAGTTTACAATAAAGGATCTGGTGATCTTTTATTTGTTATAGATGATCAGAAATATAATCTAAAACTTTTAAAATCTACATCTAATGAATTTGAATTTATTTTAGAAAATACATATCATTATGTTAAAATACTTCCTTCTACGGAAACAAAATATAAAGTTTATATCGATGGAATAGTAGTTGAAATTAAGAAACATTCAAAAATAACAGAAATAATAGAAAAAACATTAAAATCTAAAGGCACTACATATCAAGCTAATAGCGTAACTAGCCAAATACCTGGTAGAGTGGTTAAGATCGCTGTTTCAAATGGTGATAAAATAAAAGAAGGAGATCCCATTGTAGTCCTTGAATCTATGAAAATGCAAATTGCTATAAAGTCTCAGAAAGATGGTACTATAAAGGAAATCAAAGTAAAAGAAGGATCAACGGTCTCACGAAATGAAATTGTTGCAATAATAGAGTGAGTAGCTTCGTATTTCAAAATATATATTATACATCAAATTATCTTTACAAAGTCCATTAAGACGGGTCAATAAGCTTGTGATCTAAAGTCCTATTATGTAATCTTATTTTCTCTTTCGCTAATATCAAAAAAGGATTTTTCACTGCTTTGTATAATTTAAGTGATTCTCGCTCTTCCTAATTCTATTAATTATTTTACCCTCTCTATGATTTAATTGTAGTCACTTAATAAAGGTGGAATCCACATCAAGTCTTCTTTGAAAAATTAGATAGAGGATTATTAAAAGATAGTTGATTTCCAGTAATATGAGTTAATCACTTAGACAATTTTAAACCAAGACATTTAAACCTTAATAAATGTAAAATTGACTCTATTTTTTATAGCTATATCGCATCGGCGAAAATTTTCGAAGCTCTGCAATTCTATGTTTCAAAATCTTAATAGTTTTTTCAATATCTTCTTTAGTATTTTGTATTCCTAATGTAAACCTAATTGAACCTGAAATCTCCTCATGATTCAAACAGATAGCTTTCAAAACATGAGATTCTTTTTGTAGGTTGGCAGAGCAAGCAGAGCCTGTAGATGCCATGATTCCATCTTCATCTAATTTAATTAGTAAATCTTCACCGTTTATCCCTAAAAAGGTAAAATTAACATTATTGGGTAATCTACTTTCAAGGGAGCCATTTAACATTCTACCAGAGATTTCCTCGTTTATTCTATGAATCAAGTAATCTCTCAAATGATATAAATACTGAGAATTATCTTTTAAGTTCAGCATGCTTATTTCCGATGCTTTTCCGAAACCTACAATACCAGGAACATTTTCAGTCCCTGATCGGTAGGTTAACTCCTGTCCACCTCCTTGCATCAAAGGCTCAAAATTTACCTTGTCCCGTACGTATAATGCACCTACTCCTTTTGGTCCATTAATTTTGTGGGAAGACAATGATAAGGAATCGAGATCCAATTCTTTAACATTTACAGGTATTTTTCCAACGGCTTGAACTGCATCAGAATGAAATATTATCCCTTTGTCAAAGTCGTGAACAATCCTTGAGAATTCTTTAACTGGTTGAACAACACCAATTTCATTATTAGCTAGCATTATACTGACTAACGTTGTTTTTTCAGTAAGATGGTTTTTTAGTTCAGTTTTATCGACAATACCTTTTTTATTTACATTTAGATAGGTAACGGTAAAGCCATTTCTTTCTAAATAATGACACGTTTCTAATATTGCATCGTGTTCAATTGAACTAGTAATTATATGATTTTTTTTATTTTGATAATTTCTAATACTTTTGCTTATTCCCTTCAAAGCTAAATTATCTGACTCAGTTCCTCCAGATGTAAAAAAAATTTCTTTTGGTTTAGCACCTATAAGAGACGCAACTCTCCTTCTAGCGATTTGAATTGCAATTTTTGATTTTATTCCATAGGTGTGAATTGAAGAAGGGTTACCGTATAAATCGCCTAGATATGGTATCATTTCGTTAATTACTTCTTGGATTACAGGTGTGGACGCAGCATGATCTAGATATATTAAATGGCTATTGGATTTATTTTGAAGTACGTTAGTCATTGATCACAATTAGATTTCCAGTTCTATATCCGTATAAATCTAAAGATGCATATTTGAAACCAATATTTTTTAATTCTAGATCTAACTGATTAAGTTTTAATTTATCAAACATTTTTTCCATTTCATCTCTTCCAATTTCTATTCGTGCTATCTCACCATGATCCCTAACTCTAACATGATTAATATTAAACAACTCCTTAACTTTTTCTTCTGCTGTTTCTATTTTTTTTAATTTTTCTTGAGTTATATTGTTGCCATAGGGAATTCTGGATGCTAAACATGAATTAGAAGCCTTATTTGCTACACTAATATTATATCTTCTAGCAAATTCTCTTATTTCTTTTTTTCCAATTTTGTTTTCTAATAGTGGACTTTTAATTTTATATTCTCTTATAGCTCTCAAGCCAGGGCGATAGTCATTCATATCGTCCAACTGAGTACCATCAACTATATCCATTACTTGGTATTCCTCCTGATATCTTTTGATATTTTGCCCCAAACTTTTTCTACAGTAATAACATCTGTTAATATCATTTTTTACAAAATTCTCATCTTCCAACTCGTTATACTCAATTATTACATGTTGGATTCCTATTTCATGGGCCACTCTTTTTGCATCTTCTAGTTCAAATGATGCAAGAGTTTTATAATTTGCAGTAATAGCAATTGCTTTCGGACCCAATGCCTTTTTTGCAGCTAATGCCACTATTGCACTATCTACCCCACCTGATAATGCAATGAATACATTTCCTTTTGTATTCTTTTTAAACCACTCTATTAATTTTAAAAAAATTTCTTTTTCATTCATAACTGGTCGCCTTAAATTTTTTGAATATCTGGAACATAACTATTTCTTGAATTGCTTTTAATGAATTCTCTTCAATATCCGCTATCTTCTTTAAATCATTAAATTCTGGTTTGATATTGATTATATGATTTAATGCATCTCTTGTTATTTTTATATTGATATTATACTTAGTATGATTAATGGTTACCTCTATAGTTTTTATGTTCCTTTTTAAAGTTATTCTATTAATTTCATTTATTCTTATTCCTGAAGTTCCAGTTTCTTTAAAGAGCTTATCAATGAGGGTATCGGTCTTAACTAAGTCAGAAAGAATTCTTATGATGTTTACAGGACGATTTTTCTTGGTTATTCCTGGAATAATTGTTACATCTCGCGCTCCTTCTTTCATCAAGACTTCTATTAAATTACCAACAATTTCTCCATTCACGTCATCTATATTTGTTTCAATTAAAAACATTTTTTCATTATTTAAATAAGGGATAACCGGGTCCTTTCCAATAACTAACCTAAGAACATTGGGTCTATCTTTTAGTTTTCTATTACCAGCTCCAAGACCTATTGTTTCTGGAATTAAAGGAGGATAAAATCTAATACATTCAGAGGAGAGATTAACTAACATTGCTGCTCCAGTAGGAGTAGTTAATTCTCCTTGATCATTGCCAGTTAAAACAAATGGCTTTCCTCTAAAAATTTCTAGAATTGCATTTGTAGGATTAGGAATAGTACCATGCGAAAAAGTAGTTAAACCATTTCCTATAGATATATAAGTAGATAATATTTTAGAATCAAAAATGTTAAGATCTTCTAATGCAATTGCACATCCGATTAAATCAACAAAAGTATCAATACTGGAAGCTTCATGAAGATAGACTTGATCAAATGGCTTCCCATGAATTTTTGCTTCTGCATCTATCAAAGTCTTTATTGAATCCATAATAAAAGACTTAGAACGAGGCTTTAAATCCAAATATTCTGTGTATTGGGATATACTTTTAATTATCTCGATTCCTTTTCTTTCTAGAAGTTCATCTTTGTATTCAAAATAGAATCTAGTTGCAGCAAATCCGTTAGAATTAACCTTCTCAAACCTGACATCTTTAATTCGGCTTCCTGGGATAATATTTTCACAAGAGTATATTGAATCAATTACCTTTTTTTTATCTGCTCCTAAATCTATTAATGCGGATAAGAGCATATCACCTGATAAACCAGCAATTTGAGCATCAATGATAGAAATTTTCGACAATTTTAGACACTATAATAATAATCAAACATAAATTAAAATTACTTGGTTTATTAACATTTAATGAATCCAAGCTTTTTCCTTTATTGCCAACATACAAATATACTTTTAAATTTTTAGTAAACTATAATTTATCCAGAAATAATTTCACTTTATGACAATTACAATAGTGGGATCTGGAAAAGTCGGTGCAGCTGTTGCTTTAAATTGCGGATTAAGAGAACTTGATGATATTCTACTTTTGGATGTAATAGAGGGCCTTCCACAAGGCGAAGCAATGGATATTAACCATCAATTATCTGAACTCGGAAGAGATTCAAAGATAAAAGGATCGAATAGTTATGAGGACATGAAGAATTCTGATTTTATTGTTCTGGTTGCTGGTATGGGAAGAAAACCTGGAATGACAAGAATGGACTTGTTAAATAAAAATGCTAGCATTGTAAAAGATGTTGCGTATAAAATTTCAAAACACGCAAAGAATGCAACATTAGTTGTTGTTACTAATCCACTCGATCCTATGACTTATTTGGCTTTAAAAACTACAAAATTCACCAAAAATAAGGTACTGGGAATGGGAGGCATGTTAGATTTATCAAGATTCAAAAGTTACATACATGATGCTAGTGGTTGCTCAAGGGCATCGATCCAAGCAATGGTGATAAGTGAACATGGCGAGAATATGTTACCTTTAACACGATTTTCTTCAATTGGAGGAATTCCGGTAAGTGAATTTCTATCTAAAGAAAAAACTCAAGAAATTTTTGAAAAAACAAAAAAAGTTGCTGCAGAGGTTATAGCATTAAAAGGCGCGACAGTCTATGCCCCTGGAAATGCAGTTGCAACAATGATTGAAAGTATGAAAAAAAATAAAAAAGAAGTAATTCCTGTTTCGGCATATCTGGATGGAGAATATGGGATTTCTGATTTGTGTATAGGTGTTCCAGTAGTATTGGGATCCAATGGTATAGAAAAGATAATTGAACTAGAGTTAAATGAATTTGAAAGAAAAATTTTTGATCTAGGAGTTACAAGTGTAAGAGAAGCAATTAATTTGATTAACCAAAAATAAGATAAATGGAATTTGAAGATTTATTAACTCAATATAATAATGGAAAGATCTCAATTCATGAGCTTAAACGAAGAATTGACTTTTCCTATATTTGCAATGTTGGAAAAAATATTGCAAAATTAGATATAAATAGAAATTATAGAAAGGGAATTCCAGAAGTAATATATGCAGCAAATAAAGATTATCTTGATATTGAAAAAATAATTTTAACTATATTAGAAAAAAATAACACAATAGTTGTGAGCAAGGTCAAAAAGGAACATATTAAAAAATTAATAAACTTTGTAAAAAAGAAAAATTTGTATGTTGAAATTGGTAGAAGTAGTTCTACTATTTTGTTATCCAAGATTTCAAAATTTAAATTTCATCATTATAAAATAGGCATTATTTCCGGTGGAACCTCTGATATAGGCATAGCAGAAGAATCACGGTTAATGGCTAAAGCAATGAATTGTGACTCGATTATCTCGTACGACATTGGTATAGCAGGAATTCATAGAGTATTTCCAACTCTAGAAAAGATGATTTCCGAAAATGTTCAAGCCATAGTGGTAGTTGCAGGTATGGAAGGTGCTTTAGCCTCTCTGGTCTGCTCATGCGTAAATGTACCTGTTATCGGAGTTCCTACTTCCATTGGTTATGGATTTGGGGCTAATGGTATTGCTGCTCTATCTTCGATGCTTCAAAGTTGTGCACTTGGATTAAGTGTGGTAAATATAGATAATGGAATAGGAGCAGGTTCATTCGCAGCATTGATTGCTAATAAAATGAGCGATACAAACACTAAATAAAATAAATAAAATAAAATAGGATAAAAAATTAATAGAACGTTTATAAGTGCTTTTAAAATTCTGCATTTATTATTAAATAAGAATTGGAGAAAGAACAGTAATGAATTATGTACATACATTAAAGAGAATCAGAATAAGAAAAACTAATTATCATAAACGCGCATCGTTATTATTAAGCAAAAAGAGGTTTATAACTATAAAAGTTACAAATCAAAATATTTTAACACAACTATTAGAACCTTCTATGACTGGTGATAAGGTAATCACATCTGCTCATAGTACTAATTTACCAAAACTTGGTTGGAAAGGTTCTTTAAATTCTCTTCCTGCATGTTACTTAACTGGATTATTACTTGGAAGAAAAGCAGTTTTTAAGGGGATTGATAATGCTATACTTTATACAGGCAAAGACACATTTACAGAAAGAATAGCTGCCTGTTTAAAAGGGCTAATAGACGGTGGAATCAAGATACCTTCATCTGAAGACTCCTTTCCAAGCACTGGACGCATTTCTGGTGAGCATATATCTAATTATGCATCAACCTTAAAGTCTGATGCAGAAACTTATAATAAAAGATTTTCCAGTATGATAAAAAATGGTTTAAATCCAGAGAATTATAAAAGTCATTTTGAGGAGTGTAAAGAAAAAATATTGAATTTAGATGTCCAAAATTTTATAAAAAATGAAAATAATAATTTGCACAAGTCAGGTAAAAATAAGAGTGAGAAAGTAAATCAAACCCAAGAGGTACAAAATATATGAGTCACCAGTTTCGTAGAGAAGAAAAACAAGTAGAATGGAAGCCTAGGACAACATTAGGTATGCTTGTTGCAGGTGGCAAAATATCTTCTATGGAACAAGTTTTTGAAAACGGAATGAGAATTCAAGAATCTGAAATTGTAAAACAACTACTTCCAGATATGAAAAGCCAAGTAGTACATGTTGGAATTGTTCAAAAACAAACTGACGCTGGTGAGATGACTAGGTTTGATGCATTGGTTGCAGTAGGAAATGAGGCGGGTTGGTTTGGAATAGGTAAAGGCAAGGCTGCACAGATGCGAAATGCAATTGACAAAGCTACTACAGCATCTTATCTAAATGTTATTCCAATAAAACTTGGCTGTGGTAGTTGGGAATGTAGATGCAATCAATTACATTCGATTCCATTCCAAGTATCTGGAAAAGGGGGAAGCGTAACGCTTGAGATATTACCTGGCCCGAGAGGATTAGGTTTGGTAGCGGGAGAAGATATTAAAAAACTGTTAAAATTGGCTGGACTAAAAGATGCTTGGACAAAATCTTATGGCTCAACAAATACTATGGCTTCAACCACAAAAGCTATATTCAATGCTTTAAGAAGCACATACACCGCAGGTTAATGATGAATTATGGTCTATCTCGTAATTAGAATTCGGGGAATAGTTAATATTCCAAGCTGGGCAGAAAAAACTTTAGAAAACCTAAACTTAAGAAAAAAATTTAATGCAACAATAGTTACAGAAAATAATCAAACTTTAGGAATGTTACGTAAAGTAAAAGACATTGTTGCCTGGAAATCGGTTGATGAGTCCATTATTAAGGAACTATTAGAAAAAAGAGGTAGAAAAAAAGGATTTCATTCACTAAAGAATTCTAGTCTCCCATCAAATTATAAGACTATCACTGATTTAGCTAATGCAATTCATAAAAATAATATCAGTTTATCCGAACTAGAAGAGTTGAAACCTTGGTTTTCATTAAATCCTCCGAAAGGAGGGTTCAAGAGGAAGACAAAAACCCAATATACTCAGAAAGGTACACTTGGAGAAAACAATGAATTGATTGATCTAGTAAGGAGAATGATATAAATACTACAAAATTTTATTTATGCAAGAATGATAATGATTTCGCTAATCTTTTTTATTCATAAAAAAAAATTGAGGAGTCTTGATTATGGCTACTAGGTTACGAAAGAGTAGGAGGCAACGTGGAACACGATATTGTGGATGGGGACAAATTGGTCAACATAGACAGTCTGGTTCCAGAGGTGGTGTAGGACAAGCTGGTAAACATAAACATTTTTGGATACGTACTGTTATTGAAGAACCAGATCATTTTGGACATCCTCAAACTAAATCTCATCATAAAGTTAATGTGAAAAAATGGGCAAATTTAAGAGATTTGGATTTATTATACTCTAAACATATTAAAAACGAATCTACTGAAAATGAAACTTTAGATTTAACCGCCCTTGGAATCAACAAGTTGTTAGGCGGAGGAAGGGTTTCAACGAAAATGATTGTAAAAGTAGAACAAATTTCTCGACGTGCCGTTGAGAAAATTAAAGCAATTGGGGGAAATGTAATTTCCAATGAACACAGTTCAGAATGAAGGTTTTATTCGGAAATCAATAAAAACAATATCTAGATATATTCCCCAGGTAGAAAAACCAAAGAAGAAGATATCTTTAACCGAAAAATTTGTTTGGTGTGCTATAGCAGTTTTTGCGTACTTGGTTATGGGTCAAGTTCCTCTTTATGGTGTTACTGATTCACCTCAGTTTGATTTTCTTGCATTTGCACGTGTAATTTTTGCAGCCCAACAGGGAACAATTCTAGAGCTTGGAATAGGCCCTATTGTAACTGCTGGATTACTTATGCAGTTGCTTAAGGGATCAGATATTTTAAAATTAAATTTCAAAAATCCTGACGATCGAGCCCTTTTTACTTCCGCAACTAAAATTGTCACTATTCTTGTTATTTGTGCAGAGGGAGGTCTATATGGAGCAAGTGTCTATGGGCCCTTAGTTGCCTCACCTAGCTTTATACCGATTTTGATAGCACAATTGATATTTACTAGTCTTATTGTAATGCTATTAGACGAATTAATCCAAAAGGGATGGGGATTAGGGTCAGGTATAAGCTTGTTTATTATGGCAGGTGTGGCTCAAACAATTTTATGGAGTGTATTTAGTCCTGTGGCTGGACCCGATGGGCCGGTTGGAATTATTCCTTTTATAATTGATTCAGCAGCAACTGGAGATCTTGCTGATACTTTCTTTAGAAGTGGTCAGTTACCTAGTGTTTTTACTTTTATTTTGACTGGAGGTGTAATGGCGCTTCTCGTATACACACAAGGCATCCATATTGATATTCCAATTGTTTCAACAAAGTATAGAGGATTTACAGCAGTTTATCCAATAAAACTTCTTTATGTATCTAATATACCTGTCATTTTATCTACAGCGTTAATCGCCAATGCAATGTTTATGGGTCAAATGTTATGGGCAAATTATAACCCACAAAATGATAATCCATTTTTTAATTGGATAGCTCAGTTTGATCCAGGACAACAACAAACTCCAACTGGTGGATTGTTATACTATATGAGTACTCCCAGAGGATTAGATATAGTTGCTCAAGATCCAATGCGTGCTGTAACGAACATTATCTTTGTCACAGCTATTGTTACGGTATTTGGTAGATTATGGGTAGAACTAGGAGGGCTTTCAGCAAAAGCTGCTGCAAAAAATCTGTTAGATGCAGATGTGCAAATCCCAGGTTTTAGAAGATCACAAAATTCTGTTCAAAATGTTTTGGATAAATATATTCCCTCTGTAACCATAATTGGTGGTGTTGCAATTGGACTATTAGCATCGGTTTCGGATGTGCTTGGTCTTTTTGGTGGTGGTATAGGATTGTTGTTAATGGTAGATATTTTAGTTAACTATTATAATTTGTTGATCAGAGAAAAAGTTGATACTACTATGCCAAAATTGGCGGCTTTAATTGGAAGAAAGGACTAAACGTATAATTGTAGTTGGTATACCTGGGGTAGGCAAAACTACTGTTGTTTCTAATGTAAAGAATACATTAGAACAAACAGGTATCAAAACAATTCTGGCAGAATTTGGAAAGATAATGTTAGAAGAGGCAAAAAAATTGAACATTCAAAATAGAGATGAAATACGCCGCCTTTCTATTGAAGACCAGAAAAAATTACAGAACCTAGCTGCCACCAAAATTTCACAAATATATTCTGACGTAGTAATAATTGATACCCATTTATTTATCAACACTAAAGAAGGATATTATCCAGGGTTACCCGCGCATCTATTAAACAATATAAAACCTACTCATCTAATATTAATAATTGCAAATCCAGAGGAAATTTACCATAGGAGACAAAACGATTCTACTAGAGTTAGAGATATAATATCAATGGATTCGATAAAAAATGAAATTGACGTTTCAAAAATGCTAATTTCCTGCTGTTCGATAATCTCTGGGGCACCGTTTAAAATTCTGGCGAATCATGAGGGGTCCTTGACAGATTGTACGCGAAAAATGGTTTCATTAATATTGGACACATGAAAAAAAGACAAATAATATGTATTTAGGTGATCTTATTTTACAAATTCCTGGACTTGCTCCAGCCTATACTAAACATCCAATCTTCCCCGATCTTTTTTCTGCAATGATTATAGCTGCTTTAATATCAATTGGCCTAAATTTTGCATTCGCCATGTTGAGAAAAAAAACTACTGATATTGATAGATTATCAAAGGTGATGAAAGAAACAAATCAATGGAGAAAAGAATATACTGATGCTATTAGAAAACAAGATAAAGTTCGAATTAGTGAATTAAAGAAAAAGCAAGCTTATGTGAATAAAATGAGTTTAGAAATGCAACAACAACAAATGCGACCTATGATGCTTTATA
>DAIPKY010000190.1:0-3092 GCA_036769505.1 Nitrososphaeraceae archaeon | reverse complement strand
CAAATAAAATATAGATCAAATAGTTACTAGTACTGAAGTTATTAGTTACATAATTGTACTACTGAACATTATTTATATCTTCTATTTCTCAATATTATAATTTTTTTCTCATAATATAAAACACATGATAAAAATTTTATGAGTATATTGAATAATATACCTCTATACGGGACGAATAGAAATTCTTATAAAGAATCAGATTGCAATAGTGACATGAAAAATTCTATGCCCGATAATAAGATTGTAGAAACAAATTACAGAGAATTTATACCCCCCTCTAAGAATAAGAAAAATACTATTATTCCTAAAATCGTTATACTATTAAAAAATCATTATAGTAATATATGGAATAGTTGGGCTAATAGGCTTGCTGAAATTTTTCTTTTACTGTCTAAAGACTAAGATCGAAAATGATATTGAATTTTCTATTCAATTTTATTTTACAAATATCGCTATTCGAACAGTTTGAAGGAATCACCTACTTCATAAGTGCAATACTTGCAAGTATTCTATTGTCTCTTTCAGTTTATGCATATAAAAAAAAATATGTTAAAAAAATCCTATACGCTGTTTTTGCATTTGTATTTTTTGCTCTTTATTTATTTTTTGAAGGATTAGAAAATTTTTATCCTTTTCTGGAAACTTTTTTTGGGATAGATCTTTTTGTTGCCTCTCTAACTACAGTAGTTCTGATCTTCTTTTTTTTAGCTATTATCAAGAAATAGAAAAATAAGTATGTGTGTATAAAAATCCTAGAAATTTAAATAGATCGGCTCTTGATATTATTTACACTTTGAGAAGAGATCACTGAAATTGGGTTATTAAATCAATACTCAATACACATGGTTATATAATCGATGTATTCGCCCGATAAACAATCTTCTACAATTTTTATTATTTTACTTTGCATATTTTACATGAAAATATTCCTTTATTACTATTTTATCAATCTTTTTGTATATATCATGCTATACCTATAAAATAAATTGCTTTTTTTTATTTTATAATATTAAGACTATAAGAATAAAAATAAATAGATTATAGGAATTTGTTAGATGTAATCTTTATATAAAATAAATTCTTAAAAAACTCATATTGCTAAGATCTATACTAATGTTATGTACCTTCATTCCCTCAAAGATATTAATGAATACTTCTGTAATTATTTAGATGGTCGTGATTGAATGTCATTCTTAACTAACTATAATAGAGTTTTTGAATTCGTATACAATAATCCTGGATCTCACTTTAGAAAGATAAAGAAAGAGCTTGGTTTGTCGATAGGAACGATTCAATATCAATTAAACAAATTAGAAAAAGATGGCAAGATTGTATCCATCCATCATCGTTTTTACAAATTCTATTTTCCTAATGGAGTATTTCAAGAACATGAAAAAGAAATTTTACAAGTTTTAAACAATACATCTTTACGTAATGTACTTTTATTAATTATAGAGAAAAAAAATCCTACTAAACATGAAATAGTTAATTTTTTGAATATATCATATTCGTCTGTTACATGGCATCTCGAACAATTGATCTCTTATCACATGATAGTAGAGAATAGAGACGGGAAATTTATTCGATATTCTATGTATGATGATGATATCAATTATATTCCTGCAATAATAAAATTATTAAAAAATCATTATAGTAATATATGGAATAGTTGGGCTAATAGGCTTGCTGAAATTTTTCTTTTACTATCGGATGATGAGGATCGAAAATAATTAGATTTTAATAATAGCGCTATCGAACCTTCACATTCATTAACAACAACTATCTTTGTCAAATTCGCTATTTTTGTAAGTTGTACTGATTTTAATTGTTTCTTTAAATCAGAATATATTTTGTGTTGTTAACTAATAACCTAAAAGGGGGTTTCAAGTAAACTAATGAATATAGTAACATTAGTAAATTGATATAAATCACAATTAAAGAACACTAAAATAATCTTCACTAAAGCAAAAGTAGTTTCCAAGTTGTATAAATCTGAAGATCCTAAATGGCAAATTTTGGAGAAGATATGACCTTAATTTAAATCCAAAAATTCAAGATTCGATAAATAGTAAGAATATTTAATAATGATGAAATAAAAAAGAAAAATATGTAAATATAGTAATAGAGGAAAGTAATCCTCAAAATGGCAAAATCAGGTGACAAAACCTCTTGCTAGTTTAGATTTATCCTACAATTATTATATTTTACTCTAAAGTGTTATAAACATCTATGACGTTATAATGAAATATATGGAATCTCTCTCCTCCTCCGATAATAACAGTAAAACGGGGTCTTCAACAATACGATGTGAGATATGTGGTCTTCCTTTTGATACTTTGGCCGCAAAAAATGAACATATAAAATTAGAACATGTCGAACATAAACCACCAAGTGGTGTTGGTTAATAATAATAATAATAATAATATCAATTTTTTTTATTTATAATATTGACTAGGATACAATTGTTTTCAAATACGCTCAAAGTAGATCGAAGGTCATTTATTTTTAAGGAGAAAGATGCAGTACTAATTAATTGGTAAAAGTATCTAATTAAGTCTTTGAATCAATATTACAATGCATTAAATAGATAACTTAAATATAATATGCACGAATAAGGTTCATTGAGGCTCATGTAAGTCATACATCTCCTCGAGTTTGGTTTTTCAGTCCAAAGAACTCCAAACAGAACCTCTTGATATATAGGATTAGATAATATAGTTAAAATAGGTTATATAGAATTTTATACTGTTTATATAATAGAAAAATCTTTTTTGATTTTGTAACGTAATAATTAAACATAAAAAAGAACAAGGATAATAAGTGATTGCAATTCGAGTTTGAAAATATTCGTATTGTTGGTGTCGAGACGTGATTAATGAATTTCCTTTTCAATATTGTAATGGCAGAAATTAATAAAATTTAATAGAAAAAAGATAGGTTAGTTTTGTATTTTTGTTTACTTAATACATCCTGCTTCAACCATTAACTCTTTTACTTGTTGGCCTAGATACATAACTTGTTCATCTGTTATTTTTTTATCTATCCATGTATCTGATAAATCATTATCAAATGACTTTAATTTGTCACATATT
>DAIPKY010000189.1:0-3097 GCA_036769505.1 Nitrososphaeraceae archaeon | reverse complement strand
TGAAACTTTATAAAAACTAATACGATATCAAACATCCATTGCAAAAGTATGATCTTATAGTCATCGGAGCAGGCTCAGGATTAGACATTGCTAATGCAGCCGCCCAAAAGGGACTTACAGTAGCACTTATTGAAAAGGACAGAATGGGCGGGACCTGCTTAAATAGAGGATGTATACCATCTAAATTACTTATACACAGTGCTGATGTAATTCAAATAATCAACAATGCTAGTCTTTTCGGCATAAAGATTGATGGAATCTCTATAGACTATCAAAAAATTGTAAATAGAGTAAATAGAATCACCGATTTTGATTCTGAAGAAATAAAGAATCAGTTACAACAATCTGAAAATCCAATGCTCTTTACCGGAAAATGTACTTTTATTGGACATAAAACAATTGCAATTGGAAAAATAGAAAAAAAGAGTAATAATGATGGTAATGGCAAACAAATTATAACTGCAGAAAAAATTGTGATTGCAGCAGGAACTAGGCCTCGTATTCCAAAGATAAAAGGGATTATCAATTCAGGGTTTATAACAAGTGATGACGCTCTTCGTCTTCAGAAACAACCACGCATTCTTACATTTGTTGGTGGAGGATATATAGCATGCGAACTTGCACATTTTTTTGGCAGCTTAGGAACTACTATCAATATAATAGAACGTAATGATTTTTTGCTTCCTAATGAAGATGAAGAAATATCTCGTAAATTCACAGAGATTTTTGCTAAAAAATATAATTTGTATCTTGGATTTGAGACAAAGTTAGTATTATCAAATAATAATAATGATAGTAATAGTAACGATAAGAGATTTCACATACTAGCCAAAAATAAAGGTGGAAGAAAGATAGAACTAGAATCAGACCAATTACTTGTTTCTGTAGGTAGAATTCCTAATACCGATTTACTGAAGGTAGAGAAAACGGGAGTAAAGATAAATGAAAAAGGTTTTGTAGATGTCAATGAATACCTTGAAACAACTGCAAAAGGAATTTTTGCATTAGGAGATATTGTAGGTCGATATCAATTCAAACATAATGCAAATCTTGAAGCACAATACGCATATAATAATATTATATACCCCAATAGAAAAAAATCTGTTAATTATACTGCTATGCCACATGCAATTTTTAGTTCACCACAAGTTGCAGGTGTTGGTTTTACAGAGCAGGAATTAAAAAGGAAGGATATATTGTATACAAAATCTACATATCCATATATTAGTACAGGGATGGGAAAAGCATTAGAAGATAAAGATGGTTTTGTAAAATTTATAGTTGATAAAAATAATAATAAGATCCTTGGATGTCATATTATTGGCACCGATGCTTCTATATTAATTCATGAAGTATTGGTTGCAATGCGAATAGGCGATGGTACAATAGATAGCATCACTAAAACTATACACATACATCCTGCCCTTTCAGAAGTGGTTATTAGAGCAGCAGAGAAGATTTGACCAAATGATAGTTAAATAAATGTAACCGGAAAATATTTACAACAACAATAGACTATTTATTATACTTAAAGAAAATTAACATCTTTGAAAATAAAATATATAGGTATATTGTAATATAGTTATAAAGTTGCAAGTGCAAGCAACTTTATTAATATCTATCCTTTATCTATTACAAATTAGACTTTCAATCTTGAAATTTGTTGATGAGTTATACTCTATTGGATAATAATAATCTTGACTGTATTCATAAGATAAAAGAAAGAGAATATACAACAATAATTTTTCCAATTGTTATTTGAATAATAGTATTAAGATTGAATATTTGGTAAATATAAAAATTACTGAAAATGATTATTTTCATAGTATTTATACTGAAACAATTGAATAAAAAATAATAATAATAATAATAATAATAAATTTATCCTTCTATTATAATATAAAACTATGATAAAATCAAAAACCATTTTAATTATTTTTATATTTTATAGTATTTTCCTAGTGATTTCCATTCTTCAGTAGAAAATCCACAAGAAGCATGTTTCTTTCTACAGTCTTCAGAACATAAAAATGCATAGCAATTATTACACCTTAGTTTTACATAATGAGTATATGATTCTACTTCTATGGATTTATTATGTTTAGGATTAGCACATAGTAGTTTCATTTCTTATTTTCCTTAATATTTATGAAGAAATGCATAGATAAAAATGAGGTTGTAACTGTTATTGTTTCTGGCTGTAGAAAATTTGTTGTAAATAGATTTATAGTAAAAATCAAGCAAACTGTATGCATCAAATCAGTAAATTGTGGAACAATTACAAATTTATCTGTTCTCTTGAAGATATAATAAAAAGATTTATTTCTATTATTAACATAAATTGGATAAAAAAACAAAACCATAACTAATATGGAAAAATTTTACATTTGTTAAGTTCCTCCTGTTACTATTTTTAGAATACAATTTGATGCAATTTTTCTTTTTTTCAACAAGTTATAATGATGAATTCAATTGGGCACTACCAAATAATACCGAAAATGGCTGACACCATATTAAAACATATTTGTATTTATTAAAATCTGTATCTAAAGGTATTTGGTAGTTCTGATTGCCAATATTTGCTTTGAGTCTACCTAGATCTATGAAATCATTTGCTTGTTTATTATTAGACAAATAAAGATGAACATCCGGACCGTTGGTAGATTTAAAATCTTCTAATCGTAGTATTGGAGGTCCAGTTGATAAGGTCAATATTTTCGTCAGTCCTTCTGCATTATGTATACCATCGCCAACTCCTATAAAATTACCTATCAAACCTGTCTTTGGTGTACTTTGGTCAATGTTCATAGTCATAGGTTCATTTATGGTAGTAGTATTTTGTTCTGCGGCTGTTCTCATTATCATATCTTTTTCTTCAACTGTCATATTTTTTGCAGCATCAAGTTTTTCGTTCTCTGTCATTGCCATAAATTTGGTAAAATCTGTTGATGATTTTTCATTTGCAAGTGAAGGAAGAGGTTCATTTATCTCAGTATTTATGAATAAAGGTGAAATAGTATAAATTCCAAGCGGAATTGCTATTGCTGCAATGATAATGCCTATTATTATTTTTGTTTTATCTTTCAATTAAGATTTC
>DAIPKY010000188.1:0-3115 GCA_036769505.1 Nitrososphaeraceae archaeon | reverse complement strand
GTTATGTTAAAATGCTCTTTATGTGGGAAAAAATTATTTGCTAATGAATCCAGTGACATTATCATTGAAGAGATCGCTGGAGCACAATACCATTTTGATAATCCTCAATGTGTTGTTATGTTTAAGAGATTAAATCACGCCTATGGTAAAAATCTCAAAAACTTTATGGGTACTTCTCAATTTATATCTGATCCATTTTGGGATAAAACAATTCCTACAGAAGAAGAAATTAATGAAATTAATCATGAGTTAAAAAAACCAGACATCCGAGTAATTAATGATCCTGAAGAGGCTTTAAAAACAGCTGATCAACTAATTAAGACTGCAAAAAATGAAATATTGTTATTATTTTCCTCTGCCAATGCTCTTTTTAGACGAGTTGAAAGGGCAGACGATCTAAGTACTCTGCGAGAATTAATTCAAGCACAGAAAGAAATTAAAATCAGAATACTTACACCTTTTGATGAAAAAATAAGTGATTTAGTGAATGACTTGAAGAAATTCTCGAATGTAGATATAAAGTTTTTAGCAGAACCGCTTCACCTAAAAGTAACAATTGTTGTAATAGATAGAAGTTATTCACTGGCGGTGGAATTAGTAAATGATGATGTTGATAACTCTGTAGATGCTATGGGATTATCCACTTATTCAAATAGCAAGTCAACTGTATTATATTATGTTTCTATTTTTGAGAGTTTGTGGAAACAAGCAGACATCTATAAAAAAGCAGAAGAACTTTATGACCAGCTTAAATATAAAAATGAAACACAAAGACAGTTTCTCAATATAGCTGCGCATGAATTACGTAATCCTATTCAACCAATTTTAGGTTTAGCCGAAGTAATGCTTTCCAATAAAAACTTGAATGTAATACAACAGGAAGAGCTTCTAAGAATAATAATTAACAATGCAAAAAAGTTACACTTTCTTACCAATAATCTTTTAGATGTAGCACGAATAGACGAAAATCTCTTCTCATTAGAGTTGCAAGAGTTTGACATAGTTGGATTGGCAAATGATGTTATAAAAGAAGTCAGAAATCAAATTATCAATACTAATAAAAAAATTAAAATAGACCTTCAATGCCCTGAAAAATCTCTCAATGTTATTGGAGATAAAATTAGATTAAATCAGGTTTTTCTCAATCTTATCAATAATTCAATTAAATATACTGATGAGATTGGTGGCGATATCTTGGTCTCTATTAAAAGAGGTAATGATAATGGCAATAATAATAATAATAATAATAATAATAGTCATGATGGTGATGATAATACCGTTGTCATTGTTCAAATTATAGATAAAGGTCTGGGAATCCAAGAGAATATAAAAGAAAAACTATTTTCTAAATTTACTAAAGGTACGAAAATGGGTACTGGCCTTGGATTGTTTATCTGCAAAAACATTGTAGAAAGTCATGGAGGCAAAATCTGGGCTGAAAATAATACCGATAAAGGTGCTACATTTAGCTTCACAATACCAACAACAAGCAAGTAAAAGCAGATAAGTTAATATTTACTTATTTATTTATTCAATTTTTTATTCTAATTTGTTGTTTTTTTATAAAAACAAATTTAGTTATTAGGTTTTTTTAGAAGAATATATTTTATTCTGTAAATAATAAATAAATAAATATTTTTATATAATGATTTGAGGTATTTTCTGTTATACTCGCAGCATGAAAAAAAAAATACTAATAGTTGATGATGATCAGGGAACAACACTTCCTTTCAAAATGGGTTTAGAAAATCAAGGATTTACAGTTGAGACTTTTAATGACCCAAAGTTGGCATTACAAAATTTTAAGAGTAATTATTATGATTTATCTCTTATAGATGTTAGAATGGAAGGAATGAATGGTTTTGAGTTAGTCCAGGAACTAAAAAAGATCGATAAAAATCTGAAAGTTTGTTTCATAACCTCTTTTAAAGCCTATTACGATTCTTTAATTCAAGAATATCCTAACATGGATCACAAATGTTTCATCCAAAAACCAATATCAATTGACGATTTAATTAAACATATAGAGAAGGTTTTACCTCGATAAAAAAATTGATATTATATGATAATTGAGTTAATATAAGTACAAGTGCAATTGTGATAATAAGATGACAAAGTGTATAGCCTTTCATTCCTATAAGGGAGGGACAGGTAAAACAACCATTTCAGCAAATTTTAGCGCTTTACTAGCAAAAAAAGGATATAATGTATATTTACTTGATCTTGATGTTTATGCTCCTAGTCTTGGATCTTATTTTGACATACATGAACCAAAAAAATGGATAAACGATTTTCTCCTTGGAAATGCTTCAGTTGATGATGTTTGTATTGATATTACCAAGAGAATTTCAGGTGATATAAAGGGAACATTAAATGTTGGATTTGCTAATTCTAGTAAAGAAGAAATTTACAAACTTGAGGGGAATGTATCTAGACAAAGTTCTCAGATGCAACTGCTTAGAAATTTTATACTTTTGAGAGAAGAACTCTTTGTTAAAAAAAATGCGGACTTTGTAATAATTGATACTAGTCCAGGAATAAGGTACTGGTCGATTAATACCCTTGCTGTTTCAGATATAGTTATATTAACTCTAAAAATGGGTGATCTTGATATTGAAGGTACCAAAAAAATGGCTCAAGAGATTTATGGGGCATTTACCAAGTTTGGAACGTTATGCTATTTATTGTTAAATAGAGGACCTGGTTACTGTTCCATTCCAGAATTTCAACACAATCCGGTTAATATTACGGAGAAACATAAAGGAGGAGGTAATTCAAGGCACTATAGTTCGCTTGAAGATTTATCAAGTACAATAGATATAGGTATAATTTCAGAAATCCCTTGTTACTGCGATATTCAATTTAGCACAAAAGAATTTTTAACTGGGCTAGAATATCCAGAACATCCCTTTACCCTCAAACTTGTAAATCTTGCAAATAAACTAGAAACAAATGAAACTTATACTCAACAACAATAAAAGATAATAAAATTATTACAGAAAAATCTTATTTTTTTCTAAAATTTGTATCATAGTGCCAACAAGGTTAAATACTTTCTACAGAATTAGATTATATGCAGAAAATCCATTCCACTTCAAATAGCATAATAGGTCTT
>DAIPKY010000187.1:0-3117 GCA_036769505.1 Nitrososphaeraceae archaeon | reverse complement strand
TCGCTTCTATCTTGGAATGTGCTTAATTCTTGTTTCCATATAGTATCAATTGAGAAATTTACAGGATTATTCCCCAAAGTCATTTGTCTTTCACACAGAAATGCCATTGTATTGTTGATTATAGTTCTTATAATCTTTATCTGGATCATCTATACTTATATGCCGTATGACATAGAACCTAATATCATTTTCAATCTTTTATGTATTTATATAATTTTTAATTTTGCTCATATGCTTGTCTTATCAAGGACAAAGTATTAATTCAATTCTCATGTCATAAAGTGTATTATAATCATTAAATAGAAATAGATACTTTCATAGTTAATCATGTTATCTGCTATAGACAAAAAAAGAACAATTAGAAATGCATTAAAATAGATATTAGTGGTTCCAGTATATTCTTTATTGGTACATTACTTTTCATTATAGTCTATGATGCTATAACAGGTGAATCTTCCCAATCAACAGTAGAATATTGTGCAAGTATGGCTTTTTAGCATCACCTAATTGTTGGTAATAACATAAAAAAATAATAATAATAATAAAGAAATGAAGAAAAAATTTTATTTATTTAAAACGATATATGAAGTAAGAGGAGAGTTGTTTCTTTTACTTCTATATCATAAATATCAAACTTGAAAGCATTTGCCTTGATTTTAACAGTTGGAGAATCACATGTAAATCTTATTCTGAAATTTATTTAATATAATACTATGATATTAGTAATAAATAACTTGCAAAAAGAAATAAAAATTGATATTAATTCAATTATTTAAAGGCGCCTGTAAGTGTTTCTCCTATTTTTTCTAAAGGCCCAGAACTCTTATTATTTTGTTGTTGTTGTGATTGTCCCCCTTGTTGTTGTTCTTGTGTCTCTGTTTGATTACCTTGTTGTTGTTGTGCTTGTGTCTGGTTAATACCTTCTACTGTTGTTTGTTCAAAAGGTACAGTTGTTTTATTTACCATAGTAGTTTGTGCTTCACCTGTTGGTTGTAATACTGTTTTATTTTTAATGGCAGAAAGATCTACTGGTGCCTCTCCCAAAGTCTGATTTTGTAAAGGTTGAAGTGCTGACTGATTTCTTGATGATGTAGTCTCATTTACTGTAACGGTTGTCTGCTGAGCTGGTATGGTCGTTTTATTTATAATTGTAGTTTCTGGTTTACCTGTAATTTCTGCTCTAGTTTGATTACCTGAAGTCTCATTAGAATTAGATTGTGCCAATGATATATTTTGAAAAGAATTTCCAATAATAGCCAAAACCATTATTGCAAAGACAGTTGGTAAAATGCTTTTAATCAGTGAATTTTCCATTTAGAGAAAGAATGTTCAACATAATATAAAAAAGATGTAACACATTTTATTCATTATAGCCGTTACCATTTTTTCGTTTGTTATAGAAAGTAACAAAGGCATTGAATTCAATAAAATCAAGATAGGCAATGTTAAATTATTGTTTTATCAAAACAGTTTTATTAATTTACTTTTGATTGTCAAAAAATGATATTTAATACCTCAAAATACATTTATTGTAAGACTAGTTAATAAAAAAGAATATACTATCAAAAAAAATTTATTTGTTTGTTACCAGATTTTACTTTTTATTAGATTTATTGCTTCTTCATATACCTTTTTTCCTTTTTGCTTATCACCATTAAAGCATTCATTAGATATTTTTTCAATAACTTCCTCAGGAGGAATATTTTCTTGGTTTATTGTAATTTCGTTTTTCTCATCATCAGTAAGCAAATCTGTTAACTTTGATGGTAGCATTGATAAAAGACCTGTCGCTTTGATTGGTTCTGAAATTTGAAGAAAATGCCTACATGTTATTGCAATACCTTGTCTTGCAGCCTTATATTCAATTCCTAATCTTTCTGCAAAACTTTTGACAATATCTTCCATAAATAATATATGACTATAAACTATTTAACAAATTAAGATATAATAATATTTTTTAATATCTACGAATAGAATATGAAATAAGAATATTTTCTGTTTTAACAGATAGTTATTATCTCTTATATTTTAATAAATTCTTATTAAGAAAATTTAATTATAATCCTATAGTTAAATAAAAATGAATTAATTTTTAGTAAAGTTTAATCCCTTTTGTATTGTTTTGCTTCTTCATCAGTTACTGTAAAAAAGACAGTACTGCCATCAAAATGGTTTACTAAAATTTTAGGAATACAGAATACATCTTTGTCTACAGTTCCTTTTTGTGTTACTATGAATTCACCTGTAATTTGTTGAACTTCTCCAAGGTCAGCATCTCCTAGTCCTCTTGCTTCTTTTTTGATAATTTCTTGTGGATTAAATGCTGTAGATTGATCGACTCCATTAGTTTGATCTGGAGACATTCCAGTGATATTTTGACCCTTGCACTAACACATTGTTAAATGATGTTGTGGGTATTTCAGATGTTGTTGCTATAATTAAAGCAAAGGCAAGAATTGAAAAAATTCCTATTGTTGAATAGTTTTCCGATTCTATATCAATTATAATTAAATATAATATACAATAATTAAACTATTTATTAGGAACATATTCAGAAATTGCATATTGTTAATAATAATAACATGACGCTCATTATATATTCATAATAAAATATTTAAAAATTTAATACAAGTTAAAATCATAGCCCTCCTTCACGGATCAAATGATTTGCTAAGAAAATGTTGTTTTCGCGGGAAAGGATATGACGTAGTGTGAAACTTGTTTTTTGTTGATTGAAGTCAACAACTATTCGAGTACACAAACCTGGAAAGTATCTTTATAACGCTTGGAGGCAATTATTACTGTAAATTTATTAGTTAATCAATGATAATCAGATTATTGATAAGATGATTTGTTAATCTTCATTATATAATTATAATAACTTTGAACAACATCAAAGTAAAATTTATGTGCAAATTCTATTGATTTAAGAAAAGTATCCATATTTCTATCGATAATATCATCTATTATTCTTGTGGTAGTATTAGTTTGATGATTCATATGATATTGGTTAATTTCATTAAAAGTGTGATCATCGTCTTCTATAGTCTTTGAGTTATTAAAGTTATAATAAATTATATCATCTAAACGTTTAGAATAGATTGAATAATAGGTATT
>DAIPKY010000058.1:0-9595 GCA_036769505.1 Nitrososphaeraceae archaeon | reverse complement strand
TGATTGATTTAAATAGTCTTGGGTAGTACTAATTTTGTTTGCAAAAAAATCTTGGGATTAATTATGAACTCAAATTGCCTTTAATACTCATTCATACCCCATTTGGACTACGGTTTTTTGATACGGTAGCAAATTCTAGACTAGGTAAGATTTATGCTTCATTAAATATTTATTTAATGCCTTTAATAACCGCATTAGCTGTTTTTTTAATTATGGGTTCTCTTCTTGTCTTATTTTCAAATGATTCTGCAAGAGAAGGTATTCGCGAAATTGGACCACAAGGCAATTTATTGATTCCAGGCTTGAATCCCATTCTACCCTGGACATACGGCTGGATTGGATTAGTTATTACTATTATAATTCATGAAGCAGGCCATGGCATTGTTGCCAGAGTTTATAATACCAAGGTCGAGTCTACCGGGATAGTATTATTTTTAGGGATACCTATAGGTGCATTTGTAAATATCCAACAAGACGAATTAAATAAAACTACCTTTAAACAAAAAAGTGCCATCCTTACTGCAGGTCCATTGAACAACATGGTCTTGGCAGGTATTTCTCTTGGATTACTTTTTCTTTTGATATCATCGCTCACTCCTATTTCTCATATTAAAGGTAACGAAAGTGGTATTACTGTTTTGACTATTGGAGAGAATTCATTAGCGAAATCGATCGGTCTTTCAAAAAATTCTCTTATTACTCATATTAATGCTGAACCTATAGAAGATGTACAGGAACTTAGGACAATATTAAGAGAGAATTTAGGTACAACAATTCAAATTAGATGGACAACAGAAGACGATAGGGAACAAATAAAGTCTGTTAAACTTCCACCATCTCTTCCAGAAAGTAAAGGTGTGTTAGGCGTAACTCTTACAGATGCATTTTTTGATCCCGTTTTGGTACTGGATAATTACAAAAATCTTTTTTTGACTAATCCATTAGCAATCCTTATGCCTCCAACCTTGCAGCAAAATCTTGTCCCTTACTCAGAAAGTATGTCTTCTTATTATTCTTCAAGTATATTTGGCCCTGCATTCCCATTTATTGCAAACTTACTTTTTTGGATTTGGTTTATCAACTTTAATGTAGGTATATTCAATGCACTTCCGATAACTATGTTAGATGGTGGTCAGTGGTATGGTACTTTACTTGAAAACAAAGTGAAAACGAATGGCAAAATAAAACCCTTTACCATTTTAAGTATCGTTTTTGTTATTATTGTGATATTATCTTTTTCTCTACCATGGGTTTTAAGATGAAAGAGAATAGCACATTATTTTCACTTATACCATCCTGAAATAAGTAGTATATGACTAAAACTATATTAATGGAGATATAACTAATAAATATGATTCAATTATAGTTTATTGATATGTTATTTTAAAATAAATATATAATTGATGTTACAATAAAAAAAAATTTGATAAATATGAAAAAAAATAATGGAAATGGTAGTGATAAAAACAATTATAATAAATCCTTCAATAGGGAAACTAAAAGTGAACTACTAGATAAAAATAATAAGAATAATAAATACGTAAAAGATGAAGAAGCAATAATAAACACAATTTTCGAATGCATCCCCAAAGAGTCACAAATTACTATTGCTAGATTTGAAGGACCAAATATTGCATTATATACAAAAAATCCCAGGTTTTCGCTTACAGAATTAACATATTATCTATCGTCTTTGTCCAAAAACTTGAAGAAAAGATTCGTAGTAAGAACTGATCAATCAATCAGACTTCAAGAAGATGAAACAAGGTCTATTGTCTCTAGAATTTTACCTAAAGATGTAATTGTCTCTGCTTTATTTTGTGATGAGGCAACAGGCGAAGTTGTTTTAGAGGTTAATAAACCTGAATCAGTTATCTCTGAAACTATCATTAGTATAGCTGAAGCCACAGGTTGGATAGCACATTTAAGACGTTCCCCTCACATCCCGTCAATGAGTATAAAAAATATACATACAATTTTGAAAAGCTCTTCAAAAGAGCGTAGTAACTTTCTTAGGGAATTAGGCAAAAGAGTTTTCCGTGATCCATTAATTAAGAAAGAAGATGAAATCCCAGAAAAGGAAGATTTGTCAGAAAGAGTATCTGTTAATGAAAAACAACATAAAAATTGGAATAATAAGGAAGTTTATATTTTCTGTCTTGGTGGAGTAAAGCAAGTAGGAAGATCTTGTTTTATTGTAATGACTTCAGAGAGTAAAATAATGTTAGATTGTGGAATTAACCCTGGTGAGAATAACGCTATTGATGCCTATCCCAGGATAGATTGGTTTGATTTTAAATTAGAGGATTTAGATGCGATAATAATTAGTCATGCTCATATAGACCATCAAGGATTTTTACCAACATTATTCAAATATGGATATGACGGACCAGTTTATTGTACTGAACCAACATTACCTTTAATGAATTTACTACAATTAGATTCAGTAAAAATATCCCAAAATAATGGTGTTTATTGTCCATATGAAATTCGAGATATAAATGAGATAATCAAACATTGTATAACATTACCTTACGGAAAACCCACCGACATTTCCCCAGATACTACAATTACATTGAACAATGCTGGACACATAATGGGAAGTGCAACAGTCCATCTTAATATTTCAGGAGCACATAATATTCTCTATTCTGGAGATTATAAATATGCTAAAACTCAGCTATTGGATAGTGCGGTTTCAAATTATCCAAGGGTAGAAACATTGATTACTGAAAGTACATACGGGGCATCTAGTGATCTAATGCCTGATCAGAGAGTTGTCTATAATAGTTTCACTGAAAACATTAATAAAACATTGACCAATGGTGGCAAAGTCCTAATTCCAGTTCCCGCAGTAGGACGTGCACAAGAGATAATGCTAGTTCTAGATAAAGAGATGAAAGAAGGTAGACTGATTGAAGCACCTATTTATATTGAAGGAATGATTTCGGAAGCAAGTGCTATCCATATGTCATACGCTCATTATCTTGGCCAAGAGGTAAGGAGATCAGTTTCCCACGGGATTAACCCATTCCAATCAGAATATTTTACCGTAGTTAATGGGTGGGGAAAAAGGGATGAAGTATTAAAAGATCAAAATCCAGCGATTATAATGGCTACCTCAGGTATGTTAGAAGGAGGTCCATCGGTGGAATATTTTAAAGAAATTGCAACAAAAGAAAATAATCAAATGATTTTTGTATCATACCAAATCAATGGAACTTTAGGGAGACGTGTTCTTGATGGAAATACAAATGAAGTTAGCATGCTGGAGAAAAATGGCAAAGTCAAAGTTATTCCATTAAAATGTAAAACTCAAAAAATTGATGGATTTAGTGGCCATAGTGATTTTAACCAAATATTGAATTTTGTTTCGAGAATAAAACCGAAGCGAGTATTAGTGAATCATGGAGAACGTACAAAATCCGAAAATACTGCAAGTACAATTTATAATAAATTAGGTATAAGGTCCTCAGTTCCAGATAATAGAGAAATTCTAAAATTAAGGTAATTATGCTTCTTTTTTTTTATTTTTTTCATCAATTTGGGAAAAACAATAGACTTTTTAGGGAAGTATGTTTCTACATATTTCTGGGCTGGATTATGGCTATAAAATACAAATGTTTAGAATGCAATATTGTTCTTTCTGGTGAAGGGGCTTCGCGTCATTATCTTGCTAATCCAACACATAAATTGGAAAAATTACCTCCGCCTCTGAAACCAATGAAGAATAATAAAGAAGATAATTGAAATGTGTTCGCTATTAACTGTACGAAATTAATGGTTAGATGTAACGATGAATATGTTATCTTAAAATGTCTTTTTATAAACATGGACAAAGATTCAAAGTATTGTCAACTCAGCCAGACTTCGTTGTTTCGTCATTGAACAATAATGAAATAGTTTAAAGTCTCCCCTATAAGGCTATTATTTTTTAAATTGTTTCTAGCAAAGTTCCTGATGTTTCCAATATTTCTTTGAAAATTTACTAGACAATATAATAATGATTCAGTCCCCATAAGATTAATGTGGCTATCTATTATTATAGATTTAGAATTGGAATAGGAGTACATTAACTGATTTGCCAAAAAAAGTAAAACATTTTTCTGATTTACTGATACCTAAATATATTTAAGAGTAAACTATTGTACTAATATGAAGAAAAATTTAAAGAAATCATTATTTATTACGTTTAACTTGTTTATTAAATAGTTGTATCAATTCTCTTGTATTTGTGGAATCTTCTGGCTTTTTATCAAATCGTATTCTTCCAGAATATTTGGGAAACCTTAAAGCTACTCCAAGATTTTCCTTTATAAAACCATAAGCTGCAGTGTGTAAGGGACTAAGTGTAATTTCAGAGGCTATGATTTCTAGAACTAGTTTAGGTGTAAACCATATATCCATTTTTAAATTAGTATTTACATTATAATGCTTTTTATCAACAACATAATTTTTTAGTTCATGATAAATAAGTTCTAAATCACGGTCAGAAAATCCAGTTCCTACTTTACAAATACTTTGAAAGGTATCAGAATTTTTGTCATATGCAGCTAATAAAAGAGCTCCATAGTAACCTGTACGCTTTCCTTTACCTAGTAATGCTCCAATTACTGTAAGATCAAAACTATCCACGATTGTGTTACCGTATTCTTTTTTTAACTTCATCCATAAGAATTCCCTTGCACCTGCTCGATATTTGCTCTCTAATTGCTTTAACATTAATCCTTCACAACCCTCATCTTTGGCTTTACGGAAAAAAATTTCGATTTGGTTTAGGTCTGAGGAAACATTTTGCTTGACTAACTCTATAGTATTATTCCTATTTTTTTTAACAATAGATTGTAAAATTGCTCTTCTTTGTTTGTATTCAGAGTGAGTCAAATTGTTTCCTTCTAAATACAAAATGTCAAATAAGAAAACCTTGATTGGATATTTTAGGATAATGTCACTGATATTATATTTTCTTTTTCTATGCATTAATTCCTGAAATGGTTGGATCTTTTTAGTCACCAAGTCCAGTGGTACTATTTCTGCTTCTAAAATGCAATTGTGAATGGCAAATTTCTGTATTGCTTCAACAATATCAGGATAATGGTTAGTTATTTTCTCGAGGCTTCTAGAAAATAATTCTACTTTTGTATCATGTTTGTGAATTTGGACTCTTTCACCATCAAGTTTATATTCAATAGCGATTATACCATTCGCTCTTTTCAATCCTTCTGTAGGATCCATTATTCTTTCGGCTAGCATTGGTCGGATAGGTTTTAGTGGTGTTATTTGTAAATCATCTAAACCTTCTAGATCCTTCTTAAATAAAATTTCTGCAATTGTTCCTAAATCAGTATAGATATTATAAGTTTCCTCTATCTTTTTCCGGTTATTTCTATTTCCTGTAAATGCTATTGCCAAAGCATCTATGATAGAATATTCAGCTATACCTAGTCTCAAATTGCCTAGGAGAAATTTTATGATATATTTACTTTCTAAGGGTGTTGCATCATTCAATAAGCTACTAACTAGACGAAGTTTAATAATTTGAGACTGTGACCCTAGCGATTTTGCTATTTTTTCAAAAGTGGAGTATATTCTTTCGATGGTAATTTTCTCGGTAAGAAGGGTTTTTTGATATTTATTTTTTGCAATTTCTTTTGCTGTTTGGCCTAAATCTCCTATTCTACCATATTGCTCTTCGACTTCTTTGACACTAATTCCTGAAGATTCTGCTATAGCTTTAATAGTTAATTTTTCTCCTAAACCTAATTCGATTCCTTCAGAGGCTGGAGAAATATTGCCTTGAAGAAGATAAATTATCTTTTTGAGGGTATTTCCTGGAGTTCTCTTAAAGAGTGTTACTAAGTGATCTATTAATAATAATCTGCTATTAGTCTTGTGCATATCTTCAAATATTTCCGCTATAGTTAAGAAATCCAATAATTATTCTTACAATGTTGATTATTTATAAAATATGATTTGAATTTTGATAAACAAGTATAAAGTATATAACTAAAAAGATATAATGACACTAACATGGGTGGAGTAAAGAAAAAGACATTAAGTTCAACTAAAGCTACAGAACAACAACCAAGCGCTGGAACGAACAAACCTAAGAAGGATGAAACAAAGCCTCAAATCAGAAGTCAAAAACATAAATCTTCTGTATTAATAGAAGATATCAATGATGTCAGCATCCTAAAAGGAATGAAGGCAATTACTGTACAATCTATATCAAAAGTCTTAGGAGTAAAAATATCCATCGCAAATAACTATATTAGAAATTTGGAATCAAAAGGAACAGTGAAATTGATTGGAGGTTATAGTGGACATAAAGTTTACTCTTTTAATACTAATTAACGCATCTCTATGTTTTGGTTGTACTATAGTTAACGCCTGTCTTTATTGTGAGTGTGTCTATAGTCCTTAAATTTATCAGTTCTTCAACAGTTGAAGTTATTTTACCTATGACGTTCATGGAATATGAGACATTGGCATCTTTGAGGAAAAAACACAATGACCCATTTGATGACATGAAAGTAATATCTCCCTTTGAAAATTTTTTTCTAGGTTTTTCTTGACCTATATTTAATTGTGTTTGCATGTAAAAGAATACATCAACATAATAATGAACTCTTCCTTGAAGAGGAAACACTCTTAACAGTTGAGATATAGAAAGAGGTGCCAAATGACGTATAAGTTGCCCTGTTAAAACTTCCTTGTTTTCTATTATTCCTTTTATATCTATCCTAGATACTGAGGCAAAATTGTTTTGACTTGACATTCTAACCACTTAATAAAGGTTGGCCAGCAATTACCTTAAATTCGTAACGTTTAATTATATTTAAATTAGCTTTTGCAGTATTCTTGGTTGAGGAATTAAATAATAAAGATATTGATAAAACATTAGAGGACACTAAATTAGAAAACGAAAGAGAAACTACAGTTAAAAAATCTTCCAAACAAAAGAAAAAAGAATTACGTTCAAAATCAGAAACAAAAACATCAAAAACTCGTACCAAAAATAAAAAGGTATCGGAAGAATCGGAAGAACCAGAAGAACCAGCACCCCTAATATCAGAATCTTTACGGAAAGAAGAATTTGTAGAATATGATGAATTTGAGTTTAGCTTACGAGAAATCACTAGTCAAGGCCAAGAAATTTTGATTGGTCCAAAGAGGTTAACGAGATTTGAAAAAGCAAGAATAACAGGAGCTCGTTCTTTACAGATATCCTTCGGTGCGCCTCTTATGATTAAAGGTAATGCTAATGCAAGAAGCTCGATTTCCTTAGCTATTGAAGAATTAGAAAAAAAAGCTTTACCTATATCCATTAGAAGAACATTACCAAATGGAATTTACCAAGATATTCCTATAGAATGGCTGAAAAATTAAACTTTCAGTATCTTTTTATAGTTTTAATAATTGAAGCCTTATAGATGAGTGAAGAAGGTAGTAGTAAATCATCTCTAGCAACCCCGCCATTAAATTTACTATTTAACACTGCTCTATTAGGAAAGCAAAATGTATGGGAAATAAATATTTCAACCTTATTAGAATTACTACTTAAAATTATTAATTCTAGTGGAAAGAAGGATCTTCGAATTTGTGGAATTGCTGCATGGTCATCCACTCTTATATATCGATTGAAGGTAGAAAGCATATTTCAACTAGAAAAACTTTCTTTGGAAAAAAAAAATTTCACATCTTCAACTGAAAAGGAAATTCCTCTTCTAAAATTAATCGATTTCCCTTTTAGGTTATCATCAACTTATCCGATATCTTTGGAAGATTTACTTCATGTACTCGAAAATATTATTTCTTCTTTACATAATCCTAACCTAAAACGGAGGAACCTCGTACAATTAGAACCAATAGAGATTTTTGATTTTGATCATTATTTAGTTAAATTTGAAAAAATTTTGGAAGAAAAAGAAGCGTTTATAATGCATTCACTTACAGTAACAGAAAGTATCTTATTTAGCAAATTTATTGATAAATTAGATAGGCTAGAGGTAGCAAGAATATTTATCGCGTTACTTCATCTTGCAATGAAAGGAAAGATAGACATAGTACAAATAGACGATTCCTCCGATATCGAAATAAGAAGATTACAAAATAGGATCTAATATTAATAAATCTCATTTATAACACTATATTGATTTTGAAAGAGAGTCTGCCGGATAAAGAAATTGTAGCAAGAGTTGAGGCAGCATTATATTCTTCAGGGAGACCAATGTCCATTGAAGAATTAGTGAAAGCAACAGGATTGAATTCAAAAGAAAAAATAAAAAAAATACTTTTGGATTTAACTAAAAAAATTAATGAAGTGTTCTATGCATTAGAACTAAAAGAGCTAGATGATGGAAACTATGTTTTTCAACTTAAGCCAGACTACTCCCCTCTTATAAGAAAATTTGCTAAACAACCACTACTTCAATCTTCTGCGTTGAAAACATTGTCGTATGTAGTATATGAACAACCGATTACCTCTAAGCGATTGGTACAAATTAGGGGAACTCAAGCATATTCACATGCTAAAGTTTTGGAACAATTAGGATTTATTGAACATGAATCACTTGGAAGATTAAAAGTCTACAAAACAACACAAAAATTTCAAGACTACTTTGGAATATCTGATTTAAATATAATAAAGAATAGTATAATTATAAAGTCTTAGAAAAGTCTTAATTAGAGATTTTATCATTTTCGACAATGCGAAAATCTATTGAAAATTTGGCTGGCAATAAATATACTGGTGGTCGGCTCAAACCATCACGGATGCGCCGAAAAGCCGAAATTGATCGATATCCTAATGAACCTATTCTAGGTAAAGATAGCATCGTTCCACGTCGAGTGAGAGGTGGTGCGATGAAATTGGCATTAAAACATATTGAATTTCTTAATGTAAATGATAGGGAAAATAAAAAAACGATCAAAACCAAAATCATTAGGGTAACCAAGAACCCCGCCAACAAAGATTATGAGAGACGTGGAGTTCTAAGTAAAGGTGCTTTTGTGGAAACTGAATTAGGAATTGCTAGAATAATTTCAAGACCAGGTCAAGATGGGAGTATAAATGCTATATTGACAAAAGAGACTGCATAAAGAGGGTAAGAAAATCTTTGAGGGTTTGAAAAATCCAAGCAAATACGATAGAGTTTTAGAACTGAAAATTAAAATAATGAATATCTTTCAGTAAACTTATTGAAAGATTATGATCATATTATAATTTGGCTAGATTATATCAATAAAAACCTATCAAAAAAAAAGGGAAGAAGGATTAAGAGAGAAAACGCAGTGTTCGATCCAATATTTTCCGAATTATTCGATGCAGCAAGAGAGGAAGGATTAGAAGTAACTTTAGAGCATTCAAACGATCATGCCCGTTTTCCTCGCCGATCGTATGTTCGCTCTGGATACATTATGATTTCTAAAACCGTTAGTAAAAAAAAATCAGAAATAATATCTGCGCTATCCTCCAGAATATTAATTCAAAGAACAAGAAATAAGAGGACAAAATAAGCAAAAGTGTAATAAAACGATTTTTTTTAATTTCTTTTATCAATTTTATTAATATATGTTGACCGAAGGATATGAA
>DAIPKY010000010.1:0-27823 GCA_036769505.1 Nitrososphaeraceae archaeon | reverse complement strand
GGATTACATTTTCCTGAACTTGATTATTTAATACAGAATATCTTTACCTATGCTGAAATCGTCAAGTTAGCTGGAAACCGAAACAATATCGATTTAAATATGCTTGAAAATCTTGGAATAGAGAGTAAAAAAGCAGACATGATAGTTGTAGCTGTTCAAAGAAGTAAAGGTGGAGATATTTTAGAAGAAAATTTGTCTATAATTAAAAAACTTGCTAATGAAGTTATAATGCAAACTGAATTAAGGAAGGTTCTTGCCCAACAAATTGAAGAAATGATGGAAAAAATAGCTCCAAACATTAAAGAATTATTGACAGCGACAGTGGGAGCAAGATTGATGGCTAAAGCTGGAAGTCTCCAAAAACTTTCGGTTATGCCCGCTAGTACTATTCAAATAATAGGCGCTGAAAAAGCACTTTTTAGATCTTTAAAAACAGGAGCTCCTCCACCAAAACATGGAATTTTGTTTCAACATCCTATATTACATTCAGCACCTAAATGGCAAAGAGGAAAGATGGCTAGAGCAATTGCTTCAAAGATTGCTATTGCAGCAAGAATAGATCTATTTAGAAATGGAGAAAAGGATTTACATATTTCTGAACAACTAAATAAACGAATAACTGAAATACAAGAAAAATATAAAGAACCAAGACTCAATACACAAAAGCCTTATAGAAAGGAAATGATGATGAATTATAATAGAAACCCAAAAAAACGATTTAATAAATTCAATAAAAAACATCCAAAGAAAAACAAATTTTCTAAAAGAAATAGATACTGATTCAAAATATATCTTCCTTGTAAAAATATGTGTGTTATATTTAAATATGAATTAACGAATTATTATTTATATATTTAGATGAAAAATATTAGCACGGAAGGAGAAGAAATATCTTTAACGTCACCCTCAGCTCCATCATCCTCAGGGCCTGTAAGTAAATTTAACAATGACTTTGATGGATATAGATGGGTTATTTTTAATGGCCAAAAACATTTAGCTACTTTGAATTTAATTAAGGGAAACACAGTATATGATGAGAAACTAATAACAATCGATAAGGAAGAATATCGGCTATGGGATATTTTTAGAAGTAAACTTGCAGCAGCTCTAGTCAAGGGTTTGAAAAACCTTCCTATAAAAAACAAAACAAAAGTCCTTTATTTAGGTGCATCTACTGGAACTACTGTAAGCCATATTTCTGATATTGTAGGTAATTCTGGAGTAATTTTTGCAATAGAATCTTCTATTCGTGTAGCTAGGGAGCTCATAGAAAACGTTGCTTCGAAAAGAGAAAATGTTATTCCAATCATAGAAGATGCTCGAAAACCTCTCTCATACTTCTCTACATATGGTGATGTGGATGTAGTATATTGTGATATTGCTCAACCTGATCAAACTGAAATAGCAATAGAAAATTGTAAAACTCTTCTTAAAGATAAGGGGAAAATATTGCTAGTAGTAAAGACTCGAAGTATAGATGTAACTCAAGATCCAAGAACAGTCATACTTCAAGAAGCAAAAAAACTAGAAAATACCGGATTTCATCTCGAACAAATTTTAAACCTTGATCCTTATGATAAAGATCATGGGTTGATATATGCAACATACAATCAAATTAAATAAAATCATACATCTTACTTTGTTTGCACGTTATTTCTCTTATAGGTCTCCATGATTTTCTTACAAAGTCTGGAAATTCCTTATATTCTTTAATCCAAGTATTTATAAAATACATAGTTTTTTTATCAGATGGATAACCACTTCCAATATTTTGAAAATTTTCTTCCAACATCTCGATTTCTCGATCTCTTATTACTTTTGCAATTATTGAAGCTGCTGATACAACAGGGTGTATTCTGTCTGCTTTATGCATGGCAATGACACGAGTATTATTTTTTAAATCTAAATTTGACTTAAGGTAATTTGTGTATCTATTGATATTTACATCACAGGAATCCACATAGGCAATATCTGCTGCCATATGTTTAATAATCGTTGACATTATTCCACCTTCTAATTTATTTAAGTTTCTTTGATATACATTTTCATCTATAGTCTTACAATCAACTTTGTATAAACATATAAATTCTGAAAGATCTAATATTTTATAAAATAAAAAATTCCTTTTATTTCTAGTTAAAGCTTTTGAGTCTCTTACTCCTATTCCCTCCAATTTTTCTATATTACTATTTTTAATACTAATACCAGCAATTACAAGAGGGCCTATGACTGATCCTCTTCCAGCTTCATCAATCCCGCATATTAACAAATTAATATTTCTTCTTAAGACAATCTATTACATTAAAATTTCTATATAAAGATTAAACCAAAGATTGGTAATTATATACTAGATAAATTCTATGATTTTACTAAAACCATGGATAATTTTATAGAGATAACTGAAGGTCAAACAAAATTACTTGTTCCGAGAAATTCACTTGAAGAAAAGGTTCCACCACACTCTCCTGCTTTTTTTAATCCACTAGCAAGGTTAAATAGAGATTTGTCAATTCATATTTATAACACTTTTTTAGATGAATATAATAACAATAAAAATAATCAAATCACATTTGCTGATGCATTTGGAGGCATTGGACCTAGAGGACTCCGCGTAGCAGTAGAAGTACCTAAAGTTTCCAAAATTTACATAAATGATATTAATGAATTAGCCATAACAGCTGCTAAAGAATCAGCAGTACTAAATAATGTCAGTGAAAAATGTATTTTTTCTGTAAATGAAGTATGTAAATTCCTTATTTCGAGGCCAACAGAAAGAAACAAAAGATTCACGATAGTAGATTTGGATCCATTTGGAAGCCCTTCACCTTTTACTGAATGTGTTCTCAGAGCCGTTGAAGATAATGGATTAATTTCGATTACGGCAACTGATACTGCAGTTTTAAGTGGAATCTATCAAAATGTATGCCTAAGAAAATATTTTGGTTTATCTATTAACAGTATCTATTCAAATGAAGTTGCTACACGCTTAATAATATCTTCAACAGCATTAATTGCGGCAAGATTGGGAATAGCTTTATCTCCTATCTTTGCTCATTCAAATAGACATTATTTTCGTATATTTCTTAAAGCATCAATAAGTAATTCTATGGCTAACATGGTTTTTGATAATCTGGGTTACATAAAACATTGTTTTAACTGTGGCGAAAGAAATTTCTCCAATATATATTCAACAGATTTATGTCCAATATGTAGTAGTAAATTTCATGTCGCAGGTCAGCTATGGACAGGAAAATTATTTGATAAAAGTATTATTTCACATTTAGTGAAAAAACATTTTTCAGGTAATTTTAATAATGATAAAAAAAATCATCAAATAAAACAAATATTCGAGATTAGTATAGAGGAACTAGATGAGATTCCCTTTTACTTTTCGGTAGATGAAATAGGCTCCAAGCTCAAAACCAGTCCAAAAAAATTAAGTCAAATTATTGAGGAGATTATTTGTTCAGGTTATCGTGCCTCAAGGACAATTTTTCGTCCTACTGGCGTAAAAACTAATGCTTCAATGTCTGATCTTTTATACTTACTAAAAAATTAGCGAATAAACTAACTAATGATTAAAACTCTAATGCTATTATTTATATTTGTATTTATAGAGATAATTTTAAAAGTGAAGGAGGCTAAATCATTTTTTGTTGAGGCAAAGCGAATAATAATATATATTATGAATAAATATACTTGGATAGATGATAACAATGATAATAAATTTTACCTACAATTCTTAAGTGTAAAATTCTTTTTGCTAAAAAGTTTATACTTATTCATTCTTTACAATCTCGTCAACTCTAATTTTAATTTTTTTTGGTTTAAAGTTTTAAGATGGGTCTCTAATAGCTGTGGTGTATTTTAGTGGTTAAATTAGAAATAAAAGGCGTTACTAAATCATTTTATAGAAACGATGGAAAACAATCAACTATAATAAATGCAATAGAAAATATTAATTTAGCAGTAAATGATGGTGAATTCGTTTGTCTTACAGGTCCTTCTGGTTGTGGAAAATCTACTCTTCTCAATATATTAGCAGGATTAGATAATCCAACTAAAGGACAAGTCGTTTTAAATGGTAGGCCGATTACTGGAACTGGTCCTGATAGAATAATGGTTTTTCAAGAAAATGCTTTGTTTCCTTGGATGAAAGTAATAGATAATGTAGAATTTGGATTGAAAATAGCTAAAGTTGAAAAAATAAAAAGAAGAGAAATAGCAATGCAATACCTTGATATGATGCAATTAAAAAAATTTTCAGAAGCGTATGTATATCAACTTTCTGGAGGGATGAAACAAAGAGTCTCTATAGCACGAGCATTAGTTTTGGATCCAGAAGTATTGCTTATGGATGAACCATTTGCTGCCTTGGATTCTCAAACACGTGATTTATTATTAGTTGAATTACAATTAATTTGGGCTAAAACAAATAAAACCATTATTTTTGTCACACATAATATTATAGAATCTGTGTGTCTTGGTGATAGAGTAGTAATATTTACTAATAGACCAGGTAAAATAAAAAAAGATATAAAAATAGACTATAGACGACCTAGGCTAACTGAGGATGATAATCTCAAAGACTTTCAAAGACAAATTCTTTATGAATTAAAATCCGAGATGGTTCATTCAAGAAAAGAAAAAACGGATTTATTTTAATTCTTTTAATATTTCTGTTGCCAATGCAAAATGATTGGGAGATGTTATTAAAACCTCATCTGCAATCTTACCACAATTTTTAATAAATTCTATAGGTTCTCGTTCATATTCTTTCCAATTTAAACCTATTAACTGTGCTGATCTCTTGTTCTTATCAGAAGGTATCATTATACATGCAATTACCTTAATACCAAAAGGCCTAATTTGATCTATTATATTTTCTAAATCTTCTAATGATTCTATAGATTGAGTTACAAATGCATTAGGTTTTGCATCGATTTTTCCTTTGATGGTATGAATGTTTTGGATCTTATTTGGAATCGATAGATTTAATTTTATTGATTTGTTAAACTCTTGAGTGTTAAACTGATTAACGACTTTACTAGGCTTTAATAATCCTTGAATCTCTAAATCATTTTTGGGTTGATCTCCCAATATAATGAGTAAACTCTCAATATTTAGTAATATAGAGTCCGAAATAGTTTGAAACATAGATGTCAAATTTCTATCTCTTGTTCTTACACTACAGGAAATTTTCATTTTAGTATTATTTTTTTTTATTATGCTAGCCATGGTTATACTTGATAATCTAGGAATTCCTAATACTGAATCAGTAAAATGAAGACAATTGATATATTCATCAAGTACCATTGCCTTGTTTTTTACATTTTCTATATCACTTAAAAGATTTGAATAATTAAAATAATCATTAGGTAATATTTTAGGTGGATTTAACTCATAACTAATTATCAACTAGTATCATTTAATTTTCGTATAATGGAATATAAAATATAATTGATTTATTTACAGTATAATGAAAATTGTTATACATAGTCTTTCTCATTGTTTTCATTCTGCTCATTTTTTAAATTGTTTATCAATTGTTGTACTCTTGATCCAATGTACTTTTTAACTATTATTAACTCTATAATTTTAAAATATTCCTGTAGCTATTTTATATTATTGGATATCGATAAAACCCAATTCAAAGAAAAGATTATTACTAAACTTTCATCTAAAATCGATGTCGATGTCCGATTATTAAAATCATCGGGATATACCCCTTCTTCTGTTCTTATAATTATTCACTTTACAGATTGTAAACCAAAAATTATATTAACAAAAAGAAGTTCTTTGTTGAAGTATCACAAAAATGAAATTTCATTTCCAGGAGGAACATTCAAAGAAACAGATTTGTCCTTATTAAATACCGCATTAAGGGAAACAAAAGAGGAAATAGGTCTAAATATTCATTCAAATGAAATCTTGGGAAGTTTCCATACAGTAAGAACGTTAACTTCTAATTTTGCAATAATTCCATTTGTTACTTTTCAGGATAGTATTAGAAAGACTAAAATATTAATCGATGAAGTCTCGGAAGTATTGGATATTCCAGTCTTTGATTTGTTTAAGAGTCTTAATAATAATTTTAATTATAAAAATTTTAGTGATTCCTACGCATTTAGATATAATAGTGAAATAATTTGGGGCGCTACAGCAAGAATTTTAAAACAAATACGAGATTGTTTTTATTGATATTTCAATATAATTATATTTGAGTTAATTTTTTTGTTTATATCCACATCCTACTGAGAACTATAAAGACAAAAGGTAAAGACTTTTTTTGCAAATAATTAATAATAATGAGTATCAAATGATAATAAATTAAAACAAATAACAATAACATGAATCCGGAATTTGAATCAATAATTGATATTCTAAATTCTATTGATTTTCCTATCCTTATAGGAATTTTTAGCTTTATATCTGCAGTAATAATTTGGGGGATAATAAAAAACCATTAAACCATCTTCAAATCCACTAATTTCTTTTTTTGAAGGAAAAGAGCTGTTTTTATAACTCTATTAACTAGTTATTTGTTGATTTATGGCTTTTGATAGTTTATCTGAATATATTCATACACTTGAATCTGTTGGCAAATTACATCGTGTAAAAGCCGAAGTAGATACAAATCTTGAGATAGCAGAGATTATGAGGCGTAAGATGTATTCAGGTGAATCACCTGCTATACTTTTTGAAAATGTAAAAGGATATGATATTCCCATATTAGGTAATGCGTTTGGAACAATGGATTTATTAAAAATTGCTCTGAATCTCTCGGATTTTAGAGAAATTGGTAAAAGAATTACAGATTTAACAAAATTGAAAATTCCTTCCAACTTGTTTGAGAAATTAAAGATGCTTCCTAGATTATCTGAATTAGGAGACTATGCTCCAAAGTATGTTGAATCTGGTGCTGTAACAGAAATAATTGAAACCGAAAAGGCTAATCTTAATTCATTACCAATTCTAAAATCGTTTCCCAATGATGCAGGAAAATTTATTACCTTTGGATTAACTATTACCAAACATCCAGAAACTGGAATTAGAAATATTGGTGTTTATAGAATTCAAATCGTAAATGACCAAAAGGCTATAATGCATTGGCAGACACATAAACGAGGAGCTCAACACTATGAATTAATGAAGGAGTATAGCAAACCTATTGAAACAGCAATAGTAATAGGAACGGACCCGTCTACTATTTTTAGTGGAATAGCTCCTGTTCCTGAAGGAATGGATAAATTTTTCTTTTCTGGGATCGTTAGAAAAAAAGGAGCAAAATTAATAAAATGCAAAACAGTTGATTTAGAAGTTCCTGCAAACTCAGAGATTATTTTAGAAGGATATGTTGACCCTAATGAAATGAGAATAGAAGGACCATTTGGAGATCATACTGGCTTTTATACACCTCCTGAACCCTATCCAACATTCAATTTGACATGTTTGATGAGAAGAAAAAATCCAATTTATCTGACAACTGTTGTAGGGAAACCAATTTTGGAAGATGCATACATAGGTAAAGTTATTGAACAATCCTTTCTTCCTCTTATTCAAATGTTCCAACCTGAGGTAATTGATTTTTCTATGCCTGCTTCAGGTTGGTTCCAAGGATTGGCTATAATATCTATCAAAAAAAGATATCCTGGACAGGCGAAAAAAGTAATGATGGGATTATGGGGGATGGGTCAACTATCATTAACAAAAATTTTTGTTGTAGTTGATCATGCTATTAATGTTCATAATATAAATGAAGTAATCTGGGCAATTACTACCAAATCTGATCCTAAAAGAGATATAATTATAATTGATAATACTCCTACCGATACGCTTGATCCTGCATCCCCAATTTTAAACCTCGGTTCAAAAATGGGAATAGATGCAACTACTAAAACTGCAGAGGAAGGATTTATGCGAGAAATTCAAAAACCAGTAGAAGTTGACAAGGAGACTAAGAATTTAGTTGATAAAAAATGGACCAATTACGGCTTCTCAAAGTAAATAATTCTATTATCCTTAGTTTTTCATTTTGATTTCTTTACAATTTGTTATAGGAATTTACAAATTATGTTTATTCTATCAATTAGTTTAATAAATTGAATCATGTTTTAAGTTTTGATTTTAATTGGAATTTGATGTAAAAATTGGTGCTACAAAAGAGAGAGTTATAACAACTAATTCAAACCAGACTACCAGTTTTTTATGGGAAGGAGAGAATGTGCTTTCTACTCCTTCAATGATTTCTGAAATGGAAGAAACGTGTAGACTACTCTTAAAGGATTTTGTTTTAAAAGAGAAGGAATGGGATTCAGTTGGAACCATTGTTGATATTAAACATATTGCTACGACTCCAGTAGGTTCAACAATTAGGTTGAAAGCAATAGTAGAATCTGTTAATAATAGAAGAGTAATGTTTAATGTAGAGGCATTTGATGATATTGAAAAAATCGGGGAAGGAAAACATGAACGTTTTATTATTAATGTAGCCAAGTTTAAATCCAAATTTGAGGAAAAAAAAAAGAAATTACATATAAATAATTGATAATTAAGTATGTTAATCGTGTAAAACTATAAAAATAGGATTATTTGAAATGTGTTTATTATATTAGGTGAATGAATATGAGTATGGGCCAAATTCAAACAAGTGCTGGCGGAATGCCAGTCGTAATTTTAAGAGAAGGAACACGTGAAAATAAAGGAAGAGAGGCACAAAAAAATAATCTTACTGCCGCTAAATTGGTTGCTGAAGTCGTGAAATCTAGTCTAGGTCCACGAGGGATGGATAAAATGTTAGTTGATTCTCTAGGAGATGTTACTATCACAAATGATGGAGCTACTATTCTAAAAGAAATAGATGTCCAACATCCTGCAGCAAAAATGGTCGTAGAAGTAGCCAAATCAGTAGATAATGAGGTCGGCGATGGTACTACATCTTCAGTCATTTTTACTGGTTCACTTTTGGAAAAGGCGGAAGAATTGATTGACAAAAACGTTCATCCATCAGTTATTGTTGACGGTTATACTGCTGCTTCCATTGAAGCTCTTCAAACATTAGATAAAATTGCTATTAAAGTAAAAACTGATGATAGGGATCTTTTAGCAAAAATTGCTAATACTAGTATGTATTCAAAGTTAGTTTCAGAAGATAGCCCTGTCTTAAGTAAAATAGTAGTAGACGCTACACAAATGATAGCTGAATTGAATGAAAAAACAAAAACTCTAAAAGTGGATCTTGACAATATCAAAGTAGAAAAAAAAGCAGGAGGGTCTATGCAAGATACTTCTCTTATTAAAGGTATAGTTCTTGATAAAGAAGTTGTTCATAGTGGAATGCCTAAAAGAATTGAAAAAGCGAAAATAGCCTTGATCAATTCTCCATTAGAAATAGAAAAAACTGAAATGAGTGCAGAAATCCGTATTAGTGATCCTCAACAAATGCAAATGTTCCTTGAAGAGGAAAATAATATGCTAAGAGCAATGGTAGAAAAAGTTAAAAGTTCAGGCGCAAATGTTTTACTATGTCAAAAAGGAATAGATGATTTAGCACAACACTATCTTGCTAAAGATGGTATACTTGCAGTTAGACGTGTTAAAGAAAGTGATATGCTAAAATTAACTAAAGCCACAGGTGCAAGACTTGTAAATAATATTGATGATCTTTCTTCAAAAGACCTTGGTTCAGCTGACGTAGTCGAAGAACGAAAAGTTGAAACTGATAAATGGGTTTTCATAGAAGGATGTAAAAATCCAAAGGCAGTAACCATTCTAGTTCGAGGTGGATCTCAAAGAGTGGTCGATGAAGCAGACCGTTCTCTTCATGATGCACTGATGGTTATGAAAGATGTTTTGGAAAAACCATTTATAGTAGCAGGTGGAGGAGCTCCAGAAGCTTACATTGCTACACATATACGAAATTGGTCTAGCAGTTTAGAAGGTAGAGAACAATTAGCTGTAATTAAATTTGCAGAGGCATTAGAGACAATTCCAATATCTCTTGCTACTAATGCTGGTATGGATCCAATCGATACAATGGCAGAGTTACGAGCAAAACAAAACAAAGGAATGAAATGGACGGGTGTTAATGTAAGAAGTACAACTGTATCAGATATGTTTAAACAAAATATTTTAGAACCTGTGGTAATTAAAGAACAAATAATCAAGTCTGCTACTGAAGCCGCTTGTATGCTTTTACGAATTGATGATGTTATTGCATCAAGCAAATCCAAAGGAGGTCCACCTGGAGGCGGAATGCCTGGTGGAATGGGCGGAATGCCTGGTGGAATGGGCGGAATGCCTGGTGGAATGGGCGGAATGGATATGGATTAATTTTTCTGTTTTCCTCCTTTTTTCCTTTTAATAATAATGCATATTTCAGTTATATTTTAGTTAACTATAGAAGTATGGAAGAAAAGGTAACGATATTTTATTGAATATTAAAATAAAATGCGTTTTATTTTTGGTATTTCTAAAAAGATTAGTAAATTGGGTAATTATGTAGCGAATTTATCAAGTATCATTTCGGACCATTTTCTTCCACTACTTTTTAAAATATAACAATCAATACTGGATAGTAATTCTTCCATCATTTTTTTCTCGGTCTCTAAAAGATCATATGCTGTTTTACTCTCAATTCGTATGTATTTTATTAAATCACTATATGGTGGAAACAGAAATGCATCATCACTATTTTCTATCGCTCTTTTTAAGGCAGGTTCTAGAGAAATTTTTTCCATTTTTTCTCCATCACTACCTTTTTCCAAGAAGAAAAGAGAATTGATTGTTGTCTTATCTTTTATCTTCGCATCTTTTATAATGTCACTAATATGATATTTAGGAGGCTTTATCCTTGACTGTCCAATTGTATTAATCGTAAAGATTGGTACATTATGATCAGCCAATTTATGCATCAAACTCCTTCCAGTTTTTGAGTGAATCAAACTTCTAATTCTCATTCCTTTTTTGTCATTTGTATCGATATCACCATTCTGAGATGATGACTGTGCTTCAACTGCTGTCCTATAGGTATGTGCACTAATTGTCATTGATTTTGGAAAGGATAGTGCATGATTTGGCAGTCTAATTATAGTCATATCGTCAGACAAAAAATAATATCCTTGTTTAACACATTTTATTACAGTTGTCGTCTTGCCCGTATCAGGAGGCGCTGAAAGGAAAAACCCTTGACCATTTTGAGAGGACATACATGCAGAATGTAAAAGAATGTATTCTTTAGAAAGAAAGAGAAATCTGAGAATAGGCTCAATTAAATTCACATATGTAACATGTTTAGATTTTGAAATTAATTCATTAATGGATACCTCTATTTTACTTCTATTAAATTTTATTTGGAATTGAGCTCCTGAAGAACCAAAATGTTCTGTATATTTGATAGTATAGTCTGAACCTCCAGATTCAAAGTTATCTATCATTAATTTCCTCGTAGCTCTAAATTTAGACATATCATGATCTTTGGAAAAAGATCTTATCATTAGCGTGATATCAGGATCACCAAGCTCATTTGATGAAAAATATTCCAATTCTTGTAAATTTATCTCGGATTTAATCTTAATGATGTCATGAATATTATAGTAATGCAAATATACAAAATTACTATTTTTAAAAGAGATTTAAACACTATTCCTTTATCTTATATAAGAATGTTCAATTATTATATTTATCATTTGAGGGATTGACATGGATCCAATATTAGATATTATTATAACTTACATTCGTGTAAATTACAATTGTCATGAATGATATTTTAATAGTAATAAAATATAGTAAAAAGATAGAAGATATTTATTACTAAAAAAAATATTAAAAAATGTTATAAATATAACCCACGATAATTTTAATATGCAGATACTTCCTATGAATTACAAGTGCAAACAAATCATCATGAAATATTTGAAACAAAAAACATGTATACAATTTCGTTAATTATTCCTACCTATAATGAGGCAGAAAATATTATAAGACTATTGGATAAAATTAAAGAAAATTTAAGTCCTAATGTTTTTACAGAAATTATAATAGTAGATGATAGTTCTCCAGATGGTACTAGTAATATTGTACAAAATTACATACATTCTGATCTTGATCCGAAAAGAAGAAATGTAAACTTTAAAGAAAATCTATATTCAATTAAGATTATTAATAGAAGAATCAAAAACGGTTTAATCCCCGCTATATTAGAAGGAGTCAAAGTATCCAAAGGTGATTATGTACTAATTATGGATGCAGATTTTTCTCATCCACCTGAAATGATACCAAAAATTATAGAGAAATCTCTAGACAATTCTAATTCAATAGTTATAGCTTCTCGTTATACAAAAAATGGATCTATAGTTGGATGGCCATTCAAAAGGCGACTGATAAGTAAAGCAGCAGCTGTTATTGCGAAATTTGGTCTCAATGTAAATAATGTTACAGATCCAATGTCAGGATTTTTTGCCGTGCCTAGACCTATTATAGAAAATCTAAAAATCGATACAAAAGGTTATAAAATCTTGTTAGAAATACTTGTAAAATCAAAAGATATTCCAATATTTGAGATACCATATACTTTCATGGATAGAAAATCAGGTAAAAGTAAGATGGGCTCTAGTGTTATTTTTGACTATATAAGTTCAGTATGGCAGTTATATAGATATGGACGAACTCAACAAAAGAAATAAATTTGTTGCTTCCTGCATTATCGATGCAAGAATAATTAGTGGAAGCGAAAAAACCTTCTAGTTAATTCTTTGTAATATATGATGGGTGGTTAATTTTGAATCAAATGACTAAAAGTAGAGGCCTTTGGAATAAAAAAATACTTTTAATTTTCATACCTCTAGTTTTAAGTTCTTTTACAAGTCTCTGGAATATATCAGGTTTTCCTAGCCTCCATGTGGATGAAGGTCATTATATGCGTAAAGCTATGTCTACGCTGGAAGGAGAAGGTCTTCAACCACAAGATAGATACTTTGCTCCATATTTTGGACAAATATTATTGGCAGGCATCCTGGGAATGATTGGATATCCTGATATCTTAAATCCATCTCCAGATGTCGAATCAGTAGAATCACTTTATTTTATTCCACGACTCATTATGGGTTTATTTGCTGTATTAGATACATTTCTAATATATAAAATTACAGAAAAAAGATATGGGCTTAAAGTGGCGCTTTTAGCCTCTATTCTTTTTGCCATCATACCCTATGGATGGTTATTAAGAAGAATATTTTTAGAGTCTATACAACTTCCTCTGTTATTGACTTCTATACTATTAGCCATTTATATAAAACGTAACCCAAATAAAGAACAAAATAATAAGCTAGGAATACGAAATATTTCTTTAGTATTATTATCTGGTGTATTTCTTGGTCTAGCGATATTTACAAAGATTCCAATTTTTGTTATGATGCCCTTAGTTGGATATATTGTAATAACTAATAGTGGTAACAATAAATTAAAAAGTATTGGAATTTGGCTTTTACCCGTAATTTTAATACCTCTTGTATGGCCTGCACACGCTTATTCTATCGGTGATTTTGACACTTGGACAGAAGATGTATTACATCAAACTCAAAGAGAGAGTAAACCTCTAATTAATTCTCTAGCTACTTTTCTTCAAAATGATCCCTTAACTTTTTCATTGGGTATGGCAGGAATTCTTTATGCTGCAATCAGAAGAGATTTTTTCATATTGTTATTTAGTATACCATTTCTTTTGTTCTTATATTGGATTGACTTTGTATCTTCATTTCACATAGTTCCTTTATTTCCAGTATTTTCTATTGCTGGAGCAAGGTTAATTGTAGATTTATCCAACCTAATACCTATCTCTAAAATTAGAAATACTATTCCCTATGCCATGGTATCAGTTATTGCTATTGTTGGATTAGTTTCAATTTTTTCATTAATTACAATTGATTCTAATTCTGTAATAATTAAAACACATGCTGTATTGATACAACATTTACAACAAAGAAATGATACTGTGACTATGATAGGAAATCCTCTTTACATATGGATGCCTAGACATATTTTTGATCTTTCTTATCAAGATAGAAGTTACTATTCTACAAAACCTTTAGATACTCCATATTTCATAGTAATCGATGATTCAGGTTATAAAAAGATAATTAAAGAAGAGAGCAAGAGAGGTGCTTTTCATAAAAACTTATTTAATCAGACTCATCTAGTAGAAAGTGTTAAACCAGATAATCCTTTACCGAAATACAAAACAAATATTTATCCATATACAAATTTGAAACAATCTCCTATATTAAAACAACTTGATATAAGAGCAAACTACTAAGCTATCAAAATAATATATATTTGTCCATAATTAGAAATATAAATATGAATTGTACTAGAAAATAAATAAATACGTACCGAATTTTAGTTTTTGATAATGAGTAATAGATGATTCCTTTTATAATTTTTTATTAGTATAGATTCAAATATGATGTATTCCAATGACTTAATGCATGTATAATAATCATTACTCTACGACGATCAGTATTATAATAATTTTTATTGTTATAATATGTGCCAGTTTCATTTATAAGGATAATATTGATGAAATAGATGCTCAATCATCAACCAAATCAAAAAAAGAGCCCTCTATACCAATACTAAGAGATACTGCCTTGAAAACAGAATTAATTGTTGATAAATTGCAGTTTCCTTCTGGAATGGAGTTTATAGGAAATGATGACCTTTTAGTTATAGAAAAAAATACAGGAAAAGTGAAACGTGTAACTAATGGAGAGGTCGTCGGTGATCTTTTAGATTTAAATGTAGCAACAAAGAGTGAAAGAGGCTTATTAGGTATAGCTGTATTAGATATATCTAAAACTAAACATGCTAGTAATTATGGTCCAAATGACAAATTTGTTTTTCTTTTTGTAACTGAAACAGAGAACGAAGATGATGGGGAAATTTTAGGAAATCGTGTTTACCGATTTGATTTTGTGAATGACACTTTAATCAATCCTGTCCTACTCCTTGATTTACCTTATTTACCAGGCCCGTCACATAATGGAGGAGTTATGAAAATTGGTCCCGATAATAATTTATATATTATTATGGGTGACTTAAACAGATTAAAAGATCCAACTGGCGATACGATTGCTTCTAATTTACAGGGTACAGCTCTACCTGATGGTAGAGGAGGAGTTCTACGCATAACACCCGATGGAGAAACTGTTAAGGATGGATTTACCTTGGGAGCAGGAGGACTTTTAGACAAATATTATGGATATGGTGTAAGAAATAGTTTTGGTATTGGTTTTGATAATGTGACAGGATTTTTATGGGATACTGAAAACGGATCTCATTATGGTGATGAAATTAATATCGTTAAGCCTGGATTTAATAGTGGATGGAGACAGGTATTAGGATTATCTTCTATGTATAGTGAATTTTCTAATAAGGAGTTTGATAAAAGTAAGTTAGTGGCTTTCAACGGTAATGGCAAATATTATGATCCTGTATTAACATGGAATGATACAATAGCTCCAACAACCATTGCATTTATTCATTCTTCAACGTTAGGGCAAAAATATATAGATGATGTGTTAGTAGGTGGTGTAAAAAATGGAACCATCCTGCATTTTGACCTTAATCAAACTAGAACAGGGTTGCAATTAGAAGGATCTTTGTCTGATAAAGTGGTAAATAAACCTGATGAATTAGATACTGCAATTTTTGGAACTGGTTTTGACATAATTACCGATATCAAGATAGATCCTATAGATGGAGATGTTTATGTCTTGGCAGCAAATACTAAGAATGGCAAAATTTATAAAGTTTTCCAAGATGGAGATGCATGAGATTCTAACTAATCACTCTACCCTTACTTTACAACTTTTATTTTCTCAATTATAATTTTCATTATAATTTCATTATAATTTTCACTATTCTGTTAGAAATTTGCAAAATAAAGTATTTTAACAAATTAATAATTAATATATTATGTGTAGGTCAGTGAATCTTTAATGTCATTTTATTCAAGCTTAATAATAATTAAAATGGAAACTAACGAAATGCTTTTTCAATAATTATTAATAGAGGTATGTTTAATGGAATAAACTTTATAAAATTAATGATAATTGGATTAATAATAATATCTTACCATTCTATATCTTTCTGTTGTTGTACTAATATGCGAACAAACTACTATTATTAATATAAGGAAGCAAATGAAGAATTTATTCAGACGATAAGCCATTCATTTTATATTTAACACAAATCTATACGTATTCAAGGTAAGGTTTTCCCATGATGATTTCTGGCTTAAAATTGCAAAAGTAAATAGAATGATAATTTACTATATATTTTTACAATATGGAGGCTCCTGTAGTGGATAGACATTCCTTTACGATAAATTCCTCCTATGCGATAAACTTGGATGAGAGTCAAGATACGAATAGTTCAGTCTCATTTGTTGCAAAAGATTATGAAATATCTAGATTGTATCATGAGCCAACGATGAACACACAATTTATAATATGGCAAATAATGTTGATATTATAATATATTATATTATAGTTGATATAGTGAGAAAGAAGTGTTATATCAATTACAATCAAATGTGATCTAACATTTGTAACGTTAATATTCTATATCTATTCGAGCAATGGACAATATTTAAATTTCATAATTACTATGTATTCTTTCAAATTATGATTATCATATCTGTTAATAGTAAGAAAAGAAGGATACTAATTTAATGCAAAGACCAGAGCTCAATAACAATAATGATAATATTATTGAAGTTAAAAATAATATTTTGGAAGAAGGTATAGAATGTTTTACTCATTGGTTATCAGCTGAAGAGGGAAATAGTGAAAAAAATAGTTATATTCAATTGACCCTAAAAATATTTGAAAAAGATAATAGAATAATTATACATGACTATTTTCAGAATATTGATATCGAGGTGAAGTTTAATAATGGCATTCCAGTGTGTATTCTATGTAATACATCTGAATGTGCTCATGCTGGATTTGCAATTTGTGCGGAACAAAATCTTTCCTGCTCTCTCTAATATTTATTATAGCGCGGTAGGCAGGAAATTGAAGTTTTGGAAGGTTATAATATATTAACTGTTATCATAATGTTCTTCATTATGTAGCCCGTTAGATCTGATAAATCTTATTAATTCTGTAGAATCATCAATATTATAATATTTTTTCATTTTTTCCAAGGTCTCATCATCATAAATCCTTGGTTTTTGGATCCTTTTCTCTTTCTCACTTTCTCTCATATTATTTTTTTACATTTATAATACTTAAGTTTTTATAAATGATATATAACCATAAAAGACTCTCATAATTTTTTTAAAATATGCATAACAAATATTTACCAAATAAAGGAGGAGAGTATTAAAATTTTTCCTAAGGAATCAAATTATTTTTGAGTAGATAGTAAAATAGAGTCGGATAAAAATCAAAAAATTTTTTCTTTTTGAGTTGTAGAGAGATTCGAGATAGTATTACTATTTTTACGACAGAAGTTGATTTTATATTTACTCCGATTATTCGATATTTGAATATATGATTATAAAAGAGAAATTGTAAAGTGAAATTTAGTGATTTTTCATTCATGTGATCATTTTTTTATAATTAAATTTCCGTATGTTGTTTGTTAATTTCTCTATTTCTTCTTTTTTTTCTTAAGATCAGGAAAATACTGATAGATATTAAAATTAAAATAGATAAAATTACGATAGTAATTAATATCGGTGTAGTCGTTAATTCAAACTCCAATCTATATGATAATTGATCATTTTTCAAATTAAATTCTGTCGTATTTTTGTTATTATCAATAGTTATTAGATCTTTTATTTCTTTGTTCACCTTTACCAATACTTGGCTCCCTGGGATAAATCCTCCTAAAACAAAATTTGTAGCAATCCCTAATTCGGGATATACTAAATCAATCCTTTTATACTCTTTATCTTTTTCTAAATCATAGTTTACTTTGGTGATATTTACATAGGATGATTCTGGGTTTACAGCCAGATCGATAGTTTTCAATTTTGTAAAATTATTATTAGGATTAAGTATTATTGTATTATTTTGTTTATAGACTGTATTAGTAATATTATTTCCATCAATAATCTTATTCATTGTATCGGTTATTATCATATTACTTTTTTTATCATTCATCAAAAATCCCGTATAATTAAAATAAGAATTTAATATCTTGTTATCTTTGGATTGTCTTATAAAGAAATCGTCATTTTGGTTATTTTCTATTATATTATTTTCTAATATATTATTAGATGTTTTATCAAATTTTAAGCCATAGTTAGGCCCTTCAACAATCTTATTATTTATCAATTTATTGTTATTTGTTCCATAATCTGCAATATTTACTCCACTATTCATGGATTTTTTTATATTATTAAATTGAATTATATTATTAGTAGAATTATTGTATATGTTTATCCCATAATTATTACTGTTTGTTATATTATTTGAATTAATTAGATTATTCTTTGTATTCTTAAGGAAAATTCCATTACCATTTCCTACAAAGTTATTCATTATTATATCATTTTCTGGTGATTCTGAAACCATCATTCCCATTGTGTTGGATCTAATATCGTTTGATTTGACATAATTTATGCTAGAATTCCTTTCAAATAGAATTCCTATACCAATATTATTTTCTAAGATATTATTCATGATTTTTATATTATTACAATTTTTTTTACATACTATGGCATGTAAATTATTTTCGTAAATTCGATTTTCTAGTATGTCAATATTATTTGTATCTGAGTCCAAATTTATACCATCAAATTGACTCCTTAAAATATTGTTATTCTTTATAGTAACATTAGAAACTTCATTTGCAAAGCGTAATCCAAAATAATTATTAATTATCGTGTTATTTTGAATTATACTACCATCACCAGAAAAAAATGTAATTCCTGTTGTCCCTGAATGACCTTTATAACCCAGATTTTCAAAAAATGAATTGGTAATATTAGTTTTTCCTGCCGAGTTCCAAAATGTCCATATAAAAGCTCGAGGAGTTTCAGGACTAATTAATTGAGGAATCTCATTACTTGTGGAATTCCATGAGGTTATATTTGTATTGTCTATAATTAAATTGCCCCTGGAAATTATCGAATACGCAATATTATTGGAAGAATCAGAATCTATTTTAAGTAGACGAGTATTCATACCATTAATATTTAATGTTCCATTTTCAAGTATCAAAATGTTAGACTTCAATATCCATTCTTTTTCTCCTGTCATTTCTAGAATATCAGAATTATTATTAAAAAAACCATTAATAGTAAGAATATCTACTGTTCCATTACAAACTACAATAGTTTTTGTAATGTTTTCATATCTCAAACAAATATCATCCTCCTTTAGAGGATTATTACTTTTTATAACCTTATTTTCAAATTCAGCAGCAGTATTATTAGTTAATGTATTGTTAATATCAACTGCAAATGAAGTATCTATAATATTAACTAAAATTAAAATTAATACAGAGGGAAATACAACAATGCCTAAAATTATAATATTTCTAATACTAAACACTTGCGTTACTACATTAAATTAATATGCTATATAAATGACGACAAAATTATTAATGTAGTTATTACCTTTTTTTTTTAAATAACATACTTCTAGTAAGAACTGGAGAGACACACATTTATATAAAAATAATCAAACTATATTGGTTTATGAAATTACAGGGTGGAACTAATAATAATATTATTAAATATCTTGTTATATTCTTCTTTACTTTGCTGGTCTCCTATATTGTTTTTTATACTTTACCTTTACAACAGATATACGGTGCCAATAATGTAAACACCAATAGCGGACCACCGTATAATGGTGTTGATATGCATGGCTTTTATACTAGAACATCTCAAGCTAGAGATACAAATTATGATCTTCCAAATAATTATTTTGAAGAGAGCTTTAAGATTCTTTCATCTAATGGATTAAATCACGTTCGATTCTTGATTTTCTGGGAATCTTTTGTAAAAAATCCTACAGAGTTCATTGCAGAATTAAAGACTGTTGCAAATACTGCTGATAAATATAATATTAAAGTTCTATATGATAACCACCAATTTCATACATCTTCTTATCTAAATCCACAAAGAGGTACTGGCTTTCCCTTTTCATTATTTGAAGCCGATTTCGCATTTTTTTATGGAAGTGGTGGTGGTACCAAATATCCTACCGCTAAAGTATGGTGGACAAATTGGTGGGATAGAAATGTTCGTGACAATGATGCAAATGATGGCTGGACGTTACAAACAGAGTTCTTCAAAAAAGTTCTCGAAACTGTTGATAACCATACAAGTACTGTAGGCTATGAAATTTTAAGTGAACCACAAGTCCATGATAAGAATCAATGGGAGAAAATAGGAAAATACAATACATTTATGGCAGATTTTCTGAGAAAATATACAAATAAAACTATTGCATATAGTATGAATATTCCTGTATCTTTACAAAGCCCCATTGAATTAACTCCAATTAATCTAGCAAAAATGGCACCAAAGAATGTGAGTAATCTTGTATTTAAAATAAGCGTATATGGAGTACCACAAGAAAATGAGTATCAAGAATCAAGGTTGAGTAATTTTGTTCAAGCTGCTGAATTGGCAAATGTTCCACTTTACGTAGGGGAATGGAATAATGTTCAGAGAGATAAGATTATTGATGAAGAAGGAGAAATTATCACATTTATTAACGAAACATTTAGCAGTATAAATCAGAGTGAAGCCAATAAATTAGTATCTGTGTTTAAGAATCGTGATGTATGGGGATCTGCATTTTGGCAATGGAGAGTTGATTCTCATCAAGTGCAAAACTTTAACTTGATTAATATAACTAACGGAAAGATAGAAACTACGCCTTTTTTTGATATAGTGAAAACAGCATATCAGACAATTTATGGAGATACCCAAAAAACCTCTTCTAATACTACAACGTTACCCTTAACCAACAATAAGGTCTAGTAAATGTAATTGGTACAAAAATCTGATGATAAAGTTCCTCATTCAATAAACTTCATATAGATTTGATAAGTTAATAATTAAATTTGAAAAGATGTGATCTATTTATTAAACCATTATTTGTGGTCTTTTTGAAAGATACTTGGGTAAATTTAATGGCATAAATGGTTTATCTTTTGTTTCTTTTCTTACCCATTCTATTAATTCTTCTATATTGGATTCATTTTGTGTACCTGTTCGACGATCACGTATTACCAAAGTTGTAGATTCAGCTTCTTTATCTCCAATAACTAATATGAATGGAATCCATTCTGTTTCTGCTTCCCTTATTCTTTTACTAAGAGATTCTGGTCTGTCATCTATATCTGTCCTTATGTGACTTTGGGAAAGAATGTTCTCTATATTTTCTGCAAATAGTAAATGTTCATTCCTAATAGGTATGATTCTAACTTGTGTATGGGATAACCAAATAGGAAATTGAGGTCTTTGACCTTGTTGTTTAATTTTAGCGGCTTTTTCTAATAGTGTATAAATAATTCTTTCTATAGCTCCGCTAGGTGAATTATGTAATATTATTGGATTTTGTATTTTTCCTTGCTCATCTATATATTCAATGTTGTATCTTTTTCCATTTTCTACATCGATTTGGTCAGTTGATAAAGCTGCTGCTTTTCCTAGACTATCAACATAATTAAATTCCCATTTTAAAATAAAATAAAAAAATCTATCCTTCCACATTTCAACTAATATTGGTTTTCCAAATTTTTGAGAAATCTGAGCAACAAATTCTTTATTTTCATTATAAAATGTTTCAGTAAATCTTATTGCCATTTCTATATCTTCAATTCTTATATCAAATCCGTTTAATACATTTATAGAGAGATCAAAACGTTTTAAACATTCATCTTTTGCTTGTTCTATATCTTTACAAAATGCATGACAGTCCGGCATACTAAAGGCTCTTAATCTTCTTAATCCCACTAGTTCTCCGCTTTTTTCTCTACGGAAACTATACCTTGTTAACTCATAAAGTTTCAATGGGAGGTTTTTATATGTAATATGAAAATCCTTAGCCATTAAAAATTGACCAAAACATGCTGCAAATCGTAAAAATAATTGTTTATTATCTGATACTATATTATATTGTCTGGCAGGAAAACGATTAAAATAGCTTTCCATAGATGGATGTTTTGTATCATACATTATGGGAGTCTCAACCTCTATTCCACCATATTCAAGAACCTTTCTGGTTACAAACTGTTCTATCAATGATTTCATTAACCTTCCCTTTGGATAGTATCTCATATTACCTGCATCAGAAGCGGGTTCATAATCTGCAATAGCCATTTTCTTCATAAGACCTACATGAGGAGGTTGTTCATCAATGACTCTTCTTTTTGAGGTTTCGTATTCTAAAAACCTTTTTAAATTACTATTTTTTTCAATTTTAAATACTTCTAATGGTGTTAATACCCCATTTGTATCTAGGATGAACCATAAAGATTGTTGTTTTTCTTCTGATTTTAAAGCAGAAGACACAGGCTCACTATCAGGCAGATGTTGTTTTAAATCCTCTTTCCGAAATGTCTCGTCTTTACCGTTAATAGGAAATTGCATATCTGAAATTACTTTAAAATTTTCCGCTAATGGGTGTCCTTTTACTTTTATATTGAAGCTCTTAGTCCATCCAAATGGAGCTCTATTCACCTCATTTATTATTTTCCTTGATTTTGTTTCCAATTCTCTGATAATATCAAAAGCATATTTTGGTGATGCTAAATGACAGCTTAAGTGAGAATAAGGATAAATCAATAATCTATTAACTTTTAAATTTTCTGAGTAACTTTTAATTTCTTCTATTGCTTTTTCTATAGTGGTTTTATTATCTCCTTTTTCTACTGATACAAAAACAACTATTAAGCTTTCTAGTCTTATTTTAGATTTCAGTATATTTTTTTCTGCATCATTAAGTTCCTCTTCAATAGGCTCATACTCCATAAACTCTGCATGCAATTGTAATAAACGCATTTTCCATCTTACCTTTATCTAATTTACTTCCATCTTGCTCTCTCTGTTTCTCGATCTTCTTTTGTAGCTTTTTTCCATTCTTTATAATGATTTCTACATAAATAGATTCTCTTATTAGTTGAGGAAAGATCCAAGTCATTAGCCATTCTTCCTTTGCTCTCACTCATAGATTTTTCTGCTTGTTCGGTACATCCTTTTACGCTACAGTTAATACCTTTGTTTACTCTTCCCATCTATAGTAAAATTATATTTGAATATAAAAGCTATACCGATTTAGATTTAAGTAATTAACGTATTATGAAAATTACTATGAAAACTAATGACCCGATTATTTCCGTTGTTAGTATTAAATTCTTTATCTTTTTAAAGGTTGAAGTAACTGCTTTTCTATTCTTGGATCTAATCCATTTCTGATCTCTGATTGTTACTAAGGCATATAGTTTTATTATAGCAATCATAAAATTGATGACTACATAGACTGGAAGTAGTATAATATCAACAGGGTGTCTCTTTAGATGTGGTAAAATTTTAATTCCTCGACCTATCATCCATAAAAGTAAAATGGATACCGCTAATACATAATGATTCAAATAGATTGATATACCGAAGAATATTGGACCAAAAAATAATGTAAAGATGGAAATAAATCTATCTATTATATGAAATGCTAAAAATGGATGCTTCCATGCCCACCCATTCCACAAACTTATTAAATCAGAATTATGACTATTCCTTGACCACCTTAATCGTTGACTCCAAAAAGTCTTAAAATCAGGGGCAGCATATGAATATATTACCGCATTGCTCTGATAGTACGTTTTCCAACCTTTGCTTTGAACAATTCTTGTTAAACATTTATCTTCTCCAGATTCCTTTTTCTTTCCTAAGACTATTTCATTAAGGAAGTTATCCAAATTTTCAATTATAATGTCTTTTCTATATAATGAAGTTCTGCCTGACAGGCATGAAAGAGCCTGCCCCATTGCAGTCTGAGCAGGTAGGTCATAATAATTTCGCATGTCCCAAAAAATGTCTGTTATTTTTTGCCATATTGTCTTTCTTTCAATAGGATGTTGTCTTGTTGTAACGCCTCCTATCAGCGGATCGTCAAAAGGAGAAAGTATTGATTTCCTAATTTTTTCCTCCCATATTGTATCACTATCCACAAGAGCAACAATTTTATATTTTGCAACTTTTATTCCTTCAGCCAGTGCAGGTCTTTTACCAGGTTTGGTTGCTATGATAATCTTTATAAATGAATAATCTTTTGCAAAAGAATTGAAAATTTCAATACAAAGGCTATCACTTTGGTCTATTACTCCGATTATTTCATTAGGTTCATTTTTAATCCATGATCTTATTGCCTGATCAAAAATTTTAGGATCTTCATTATAAACTGGAGTAATTATGGTATATTTGTGATTGCTTCTACCATTAGAAGGAACTTTAGGTTTGTACAAAAATGATGTCGATTTTTTAAATATCCATACACTCCATCTCCAAAGCCCTATAATGCCAAGAGGTATGTATATCCAGATAAATTGATAGTAATTAATAGCAATATATCCCAAAAATTCAGCAAGCTTTAAGACTAGAGACTGAATTGGTTCTAAAAAAGATATTTTAGTAAAAAAATTTGGTGAAAAAACATACATTATAGAAAAAATAAGAAGTACAGATAATATTGAGATAATTAAAGCAATAGTAAATTCCTCTGATGCTCTTACATCCATTAATCTGTACATCTAAATTATCTTTATCTTTGTGCTTTCTAATTAATATACAGATCGTAAAACTTCTTATTAAAAAACTCAAATAAAAGTAGTAACAGTAGTGTATAAGATAAATTTTATATTTAAAATTCATATTAATCTTTTATAGAAGATTATTTAAAAGAATCACTTCTAACTATATAAGTGAAAAAGAGATAGTAGTACTTATATATTAATTTGCGTTTTTTTTTATAAAAAGAGGTTTGTGGAACAGTAATGGTAAAAATTTCTATAATTGGATCCGGAGTAGTTGGCTCTGCAACGGGCAAAGGATTTCATAAGCTAGGTCACGACGTTCTTTTCTATGATATTTCTAAGACTAGGATGGAAACGTTAAAGAAGGAAGGCTTTAAGATTGCTCATAACGTCAAGGATGCTTTACAGCACAGTGATATTACATTTGTTTGTGTTAATACACCAACTGGGGATAATGATGAACAAGATTTGTCACAAGTCAAGTCTGCTCTGGTTTCAATTACAGAAGCATTAAATCAATCTAATAAATATAACTTAATAGTTTTTAGGAGCACTATGTTGCCAGGAACTATGAATGAAATCGTAATTGATTATCTGGATCAAGAGTGTAAAAAAAATAGAGGTAAGGATTATGATGTTTGTTATAACCCTGAATTTTTACGACAAGAAAGTGCATATGAAGATTTTTTTATTCCTGATAGGGTAATTATAGGAGAAGATGTCGAAGACAGTTCCAAATTATTACAAGAATTGTACAAACCACTTACCGAAAAAATTATTGTTACTAGTCCTAAGGCTGCAGAGATGATAAAGTATACCTCTAATTGCTTCTTGTCATTAAAAATATCATTCTTTAATGAAATCGGCATGTTATGCAAAGAAATAGGTATAGATGATAGAGCTGTAAGTTTAGGTGTATCCCTCGATAAACGTATTGGTAAATATGGAACAATAGCAGGTAGGCCCTTTGAAGGTGCATGTTTGCCTAAAGATACTAAAGCCTTGTCTACATTTATCAGAAAAAGAGGATGGACACCCGACTTACTTAAAGTGACTTTAGATATAAACAAAAAAATTGAAGAATTAGTAACCAAAACGGCCTTAACAAAATAATATACTTTTATATTATTTACTTTTATTAAATACTGATCTCTAGATCAAATATAAATTCGTAATCTTTTATATGATGTATTTTTATGGATATATTATTTATTATACAATTTATAGTAATATTCAAAAAATTTCTCTAGTGAAATTAATCGTTTGTTCTCTATTGATATATATAATGCAGCAAAAGCATTAGAAAAAAATAATCTCTCTTCTGGAGGTAATTCAATAATATGTCCTATAATATCAGCCGCATCCCAGGAATCCCCTGCACCTGTTAAATTTCGCACAACAATATTTTTTATATTATACGCAAAATAAACCTCTTTCCCATTAGAACAAGCACAACCATATCTAGTATGCAAGTCTATAAATATACCTAATTTTTTTGCTAACTCTTGAACAGCTAGTTGTATATTGTTGCGATTATATTCGTTACATAAGGAAAAACGTTTGAGATCTAATTCAAAAAGTAAAGAATTACATTCATTCTCATTAATACTTAAAATATCTATCATATGATTTCGCTCTCTTAATAATGAGCAAAATTCATTACTCCGCGTTTGGATATCTGCAGGATCAACAAAATGTAATGATTTAGGTGAATTTTGAAATACATATTTTAAAAGGTCATTTCCTTTCCAATTGCTAGCCCAATTTACGAGAATAACAGCGTCAGAATTATTTAATATTGCTTTATTATCGTGAGAATTTAGTTTTTCGGGACCAAAATCTGAATTGTCACCAACATCACTAATCATTATATTGGAATCCTTTAAGTCTATAGAGTTATGGATTTCTAATGACGTTGTGTAGCCCGGTTTTCCATAGGATAAGTGCAATTTTACTTTAGGTAAATCGCTAAAAAAATATTTTAAGTTCATGTTACTTGAATCATCAGTTATAGTGAATAGATCTACATCAAATCCAAGCTTTCCAAGACAATAAGCAATATTTACTGCATTACCTCCTTCAAATTGTGTAGTAGCAATTCCTCTAATGCTTCCACCTCTATACTTTGTTTTTTCTTTTATACGTAAAAAAAACTCCTCTAAATCTTTAATTTTGATTATTCTGTCAATAAAAAAATCATGCAATACTGTGATCGATTTGTTGTTGCATTGTGCATCTTTTATTTTATCAAAAACTGTAATAGGATCCAAAATTCTTATGGAAACACTCCTATTTAATTTCTATTTATATATAATACATTGTTATTATTATTATTAGTAGCGTACTGTTTTTTATGGTAGTTATCTCCAAAATATTGAAATTACACCTAAACCCAAGATTGCTAATCCTCCATAAAGCATATAAGTAATATTCATAACCCCTGCACCTGCTGCAATTCCTATACCTGAACCTATCATAATCATCTCTGCTGTTCTTCGCTTCATTCTAGCAATAATTATAAAAAAGTGGCCTAATAAGTATTATAGTCCATTCCTAAGGATTCTATGCAATAAAAATAAAACATAAAAAATTAAAAATTATAAGTGGATTAAACTACCTTGTTCACTAACATGTGGAGATTGTCCGACAAACTTTCTTCTAAAATGGCCAGAAGGTCTTTTTGACAAAAGCTCAATAAACCATGCCTCATGTTCAACTTCTTCTTGCATTATTTTTTGTGCTATATCATATGTTCGTGGATCTTTACCTGCAGTCATATCACAGACTTCTCCCCATGATCTAATGGCACATTGTTCTGCTTCTAGCAACACCTTTAATATAGAATTAATATCTTGCCAATTATCCGGTAAATATGCATCTGGGCAACCCGCTTGGTCAGCAAATTCTCTAATATCGCGTGGAAGACTTCCACCTAGTTCATATAATCTAGGGGTCATTGCTTCAAAGTGATTCCTATCTTCAATTCTTGCATCCTCTACTATTTCCTTAATTCCTTCACCTTCTAAACCTGTACAATGCATTC